>JBJKQE010000114.1:0-7076 GCA_046705645.1 Ignavibacteriaceae bacterium
TGGGTCCGTTGGCAGTAACAATATTTTCATTTATTATTATAGGTAAATCTTTATAATCGATTCCTTTATTTATAAGTTCCAATTTATCTTCATAAAAACATGTGGCGGAAATTCCATTTAAAATTCCGGCTCTTACCAGTATAACAGGTGCACTGCAGATCGCACCTATAATTTTTTTAGATTTATTAAATCTTATTGCCGCTTTATGAAGCAGCAGATTATCCCAATAATTTCGCGTGCCGGAACCGCCGATAAAAACAATTCCGTTAAAATTATTTTCATGAATATTGTACAGGTTTACATCCGCTTTAACCTTTTGACCGGTCTCACTTATGCACAAATAATCAGCATCAGAAGCTATAAATGTATTTATATCGTTTTTTTCAAGAATTCCCTTGGTTGTAAAGAATTCAACACCGCTAAAATGCAAAGAAGGAAGAAAAATTAAAATACTTTTTTTATTCACCTGGAAATTTAACCTAAATTTAACAAGTCTAATATAATTATTATTGATTATGATAAAAAACGAAATATATGGATGCGAATTTCTTATTAAAATTTATAATAATTTAATAAAGAATGATTTGGAATAGATTTTACCAAACAAGTTTTTTATTTCTTTTATTTTTGTAAAATTCATATCGTCAATTTTTGTAAATTATACGCTGATTATTATCAACTTAATAAAATGTATTTTGCCCGGTAAAAATGAGAATATCCGAAAATAAAATTGAAGAAATAAGATCTGCAGCAAATATTGTTGATGTTATATCGGAGTTTATTCCTTTAAGGAAAAGAGGGAAAAATTTTTTAGGTCTGTGTCCATTTCATAATGAAAAAACCCCTTCATTTACGGTAAGCGAAGAAAAGCAGATTTTCCATTGTTTTGGATGCCATGCCGGCGGAAACGTGTTTAAGTTTTTAATGGATTATGAAAAAATTTCATTCGTTGAAAGCGTTCAGGAAATTGCACAAAGATGTGGAATAAGTCTTGAATTTGATGAGACATCACAGAGTGAAAAACAAAGCGAACAGGAAATTTTATATGATATAAATACCGAAGCCGCACGGTATTTTTCAAATAATTTATTAAATCATCCCGACGGAGAATATGCCCGCAAATATTTTCAAGAAAGAAAAGTAAAGCCTCAAACTATGCGTGCCTTCGGACTGGGCTATGCACTGCCGGGCTGGGAAAATTTCCTCTCATTTGCAGAGGAAAGAAAAATTGATTTTCAAAAAGCCTTAAATTTAGGTTTAATCGGGCAGAATAATGACGGCAGACTTTATGATAAATTTTCCGGAAGAATAATTTTTCCAATATTTTCTCCTAACGGCCGTGTTGTAGCGTTTGCGGGAAGAATACTTGATAAAAGAGAAAACGCTGCAAAATATCTTAACTCTCCCGAATCAATAATTTATACAAAAGGAAGATAACTATACGGACAATCGTTCGCCAAAGATGAAATAAGACGCCTGGATAAAGCAATCCTGGTTGAGGGGTATATGGATTTAATTGCGTTACATCAAAGCGGAATAAAAAACGTTGTTGCAGTTTCCGGCACGGCGCTGACGGAAGAGCAGGTGCAATTAATATCCCGTTATACTAAAAATGTAGTTCTTCTTTTTGATGCGGATACTGCCGGTATTAAAGCCTCAATGCGGAGTATTGAACTTTTACTGAAGCGGGATATTGAAGTAAAGATTGCATCTCTTCCTTCGGGTGAAGATCCCGATTCATTTGTGAATAATTACGGTAAAGAAAAATTTGAAGAGGTTATAAAGAAAGCTGAAAATTTTTTAGAATACCAAACCGGGTATTTCAGCAGCCAGGGGATGTTTGATGATCCGGCAAAAACCGCTGAAGCAATTAGAGAACTGGTAAAACCCGTCGCAATTATTTCCGATGAGATTAAAAGAAGTTTATTGATAAAGTCAATTGCAAAGAATTTTGATCTTAGAGAAAAACTGCTTGAGACGGAACTACAGAAAGCATTTAATGTACAAGGAAAGCAAATTACCGGAGAAGAACGAATCAGAGATAGAGAGATAGCACAAAGTAAAATTGTGATCGAGGAAAAATCTTCGAAAAAAGTTTCTCCTAAAATATATAATCTTGAAAGAGAAATTATAAAGCTGCTTTTTGAAGGCAACGGTGAAATAGTAGAATTTATTTCGTATCATATTTCTCCTGAAGAATTTGCAGTTAATGCGCATTTAAAACTTGCTGCTTTGATTTATGACGCATTTAGGAATAATGAGAGTATTATAGCTGGTTCACTAATAGGAAAAATTACGGATGAAGATCTTCAAACATATGTTCAAGAACTTACGTTTGAAAAATATGCGATAAGCAAGAATTGGGAAGAAATTTATCCGGGTCTGCCGCATGATCAAATTATGCAGAAAGTCGCGAGGGATACTGTAAAAAAATTCAAAGTAGAAGAAATTGATTTTAAAATAAAAAATAATTTAAAGTTGATTGAAGAAGTTCAAAACGAAGAAGAAAGAGTTAATATAATGAAACTTAACCGTGACCTCGAAACGGAAAAAACTTCAATCGCAAAAGATCTTGACGGTAATTATTTTAATTAGAAAAATAACTCTCATGTTATAAACAACGACGGATATCCTTATAATAATTATCCCTTAAATTTATGAACAATACATTCCGGCACGCAAAAACAGGAATTTTAATGATTGAAATCTTACCTGATAAATGCGACTTTTGTGGGTGTTGTGTTGGAGTTTGTCCTGAAGACGCTATTGAATTAAAAGAAGCCGAAATTTTTATAATTGACGAAAGATGTACAAATTGCGCAAAGTGTGTTTGGAGCTGCCCGATTGAGGTCTTTAGATTCAACAAAAATGGCGTAGTTATTTAGATTAACATATTTTCAGCAAGTTGATTTGTGCTAAGATTTTATCATTCAATAGTCACTCATTGTCATTCAATTGTTTAAACAATAAATGACGCGTAGCGAATAACAATTGAATGACAGCGAAGCGAATGATAAAGAGATTTTGATTTTGAGCCCAAAAGTAAATCAGAAATAAATTAAATGAAAAACGATTACGACGTAATAGTGGTCGGTGCCGGACCTGCAGGTTCTATTGCAGCTAGATTTGCTGCAGAACATGGCGTATCTGTTTTAATGTTAGAAAAAGATAGAGATATCGGTTACCCTGTAAGATGCGGAGAGGCAATAAGCAAATCGGGAGTTGTGGAATTTATAGAACCTAATGAAAAATGGATTACCGCTCATATTAATAAGTTTTCTTTAATCTCTCCTGACGGAACAGAAGCAATTGTTGAATTTCAAGATGCAGGATATGTCCTTGAACGCAGGATTTTTGATTATGAGCTAGCAAAGACTGCTGCAAATGCCGGAGCCGAAATTTTAACTAGGGCATATGTTAACGGCTTAATTATTAAGGATGATAAAGTATGCGGCGTTAAATATGAATATAGAGGCGAGCAAAAAGAATTAAATGCAAAAATTGTTATCGGTGCTGACGGAGTAGAATCTAGAGTCGGAAGATGGGCAGGAATAAAAACTCATATTCATTTTAAAGATATGGAATGCTGTGTTCAGGTTACAGCTTCCAATATAAATAACATTGATTCAAATACACTGTATTTTTATTTCGGTAAAAAGTATGCACCTGGGGGTTATTTCTGGATTTTTCCAAAAGGCAGAAATATTGCAAATATCGGTTTAGGCATTAGCGGAATGGTTGGTAAGCAAAAATCAGCTCTTTCTTTTTTAAATGATTTTATGGGAGAAAGTTACCCTGCTGCACCGATTCTTACTTCTATCGCCGGCGGTGTTCCGAGCACTATAACTCTAGAAAGAATATCTGCGCCGGGAATTATGTTAGTAGGCGATGCTGCCAGGCAGGTTAATCCTTTAAGCGGCGGCGGAATAGCAAGCGGTATGATTGGCGGCAGTATTGCCGGAAGAATAGCGGGCGATGCAATTAAGATGAATAAGTTGAAGAATGTTTTAACTTACGATAAAGAATGGCATGACAGACTTGGCAAACGGCATGAAATATTTGAACGAATAAAGAACGGTATTTATAATTTCAGCGACGAAAAATTTAATAATATTGCACATGCTTTTAATAAAATACCTTATGATAAAAGAAGTCTTGGCAGATTATTTACCACCGCTTTGATTAATCAGCCTTCGCTGCTTGTAGATATTGCAAAAGTATTTGTTGTTTAGTTACTGAAAGATATTTTAAAGAAAAAATAAAAAGTATTCTTTCAGAAAAATTTTAATCATTATATTGTTTAGTAATTCTTGGATCCTCAAGATATTTTTACCCTTGTAATATTAAATTGAGGGAGTTTTTATAATGTCTAGAACTTTAAAAAGAAAATCTAAAAAAGTTGGCTTAGCTCCGGGATCTTTAATATATACAGGCGAAAAACCTGCAGAAAAAATTAAAATATCGGTAATCAATTATAATGAAGCCGCACTTGTAGAAAAGGAAGTTAAGACCATAGAAGAATGTTTTGCTTTTGTCAATTCTTCATCAAATACATGGATAAATATTGATGGGATAAATGACGTAAAGATGATAGAAAAACTGGGTTCGACATTTAGCATTCATCCTTTAGTTTTAGAAGATATATTAAATACTGATCAACGCCCAAAAATGAATGAGTACGATAATTATTTATTTATTGTTCTGAGTATGTTAACTTTTGATCCAGCAGAAAGATTAGTGAACAGCGAACAAGTTAGTATAATTCTAGGACACAATTTCTTAATTTCTCTCCAGGAAAAAAACGGTGATTTATTTGACGGAGTAAGAGAAAGAATTAGAAACGGTAAGGGAAAAATCAGAAAATTAGGTCCCGATTATCTTGCTTACTCTCTTGTAGATTCTGTAGTTGATGAATATTTTTCAATTCTGGAAAAAATCGGTGAGCTTGTTGAAGATATTGAAGATGAATTAATCTCAGAACCTAAACCCGAAAATCTACATACTATCCATCAGTTAAGAAGAGAAATGATTCTTCTTCGTAAATCAGTCTGGCCGTTAAGGGAAGTTATTAACCTGATGGAAAAAGAAGGAACTTCATTAATAAAAAAAACAACAAATATTTTCTTAAGAGATGTTTACGAACATACAATTCAAATCATCGAGACAATAGAATCTTACCGTGATATGGTTTCGGGAATGCTCGACACTTATCTTTCAAGTGTAAGCAATAAAATGAACGAAGTAATGAAAGTGTTGACAATTATCGCAACAATTTTCATCCCGCTTACTTTTATTGCTGGTGTATGGGGAATGAACTTTGAACATATGCCTGAGCTTAAATGGCAATGGATTTATCCGTATGGATTTTGGTCATTGATGATTATTATTGGAGGAATGATGGCAATTTATTTTAAAAGAAAACACTGGTTTTAAATAATCCCCATTTGATATTTTTGAATAATCTTTTATTAAATATTTAAATTTATGAATGCAAAAACAGCAGTATTAATAGTTAACCTTGGAACTCCGGACAGCCCTACGGTAAGTGATATAAGAAAATATCTTTTTGAATTTCTGAACGATCCTAGGGTTATTGATGTTCCATGGCTGCTAAGAAAAATTTTGGTTAACCTGATAATCGTACCATTTAGAGCACCCAAATCAACAAAAATATATAAACAACTATGGACAGATAAAGGCTCGCCACTTCTCATTTACGGCATCAGTGTAAAAGAAAAATTGCAAACTGCTCTCGGTGAGGAATATGATGTCGAACTTGCGATGAGATATCAAAATCCGGGTATGGATGAGGTTCTGGAGAAACTAAGAAAGAAACAGCATCAAAAAATTATTATTGTCCCTTTATTTCCTCAGTATGCTTCAGCTACTTCAGGATCGGTCATTGAAAAAGCTATGAAGATTATTAGTAAATGGTGGGTTATTCCGGAAGTTAAATTTGTGGGACAATTTTATGATGATGAAGGTTTTATTGATTCATTTGAAGCAAGAGCAATTAAGTATAAAATAGAAGATTATGACCATGTTTTATTTAGTTACCACGGATTGCCTGTTCGTCAGGTTGACAAGGTTTATGTTGACGGGAAAAAATGCGATGATCATAATTGTGAAAATGAAATTAATGAAGATAACAAGTTTTGTTATAAGGCTGCCTGTTATGCAACTTCCAGACTTCTTAGTTCAAGATTAAAAATTCCAAGAGAAAAGTATACTGTTTGTTTTCAATCAAGACTTGATAAAGATTGGCTTGAGCCATTTACGGATAAAATAATAATTGAAAGAGCAAAAAGAGGAGCAAAAAAATTATTAGTGTTTAGTCCTGCCTTTGTTGCCGACTGTCTAGAAACAAATGTAGAAATAGGAATTGAATATCAAAATCTATTTAAAGAGCACGGCGGGGAGAAAGTACAATTAGTGGAAAGTTTAAATGATCATCCTATTTGGATTGAAACTTTGAAAAAGCTGATTCTGAAACAAGATTAAAGGTAAAGTAAGAGTCAAAAGCAAAGAGGAGAAAATATTACCAAAATAACCTTTTTAATTTCATCAAAGATGAAAATAATGGCAGTCTGAAGCAGCACACCGGGATATTGAAAGACTATACTAGATTAATACTCTGAAAGAGTTGAATAATAAAAGAGAAAAGATTTTCAAATCTTCTTTATCGTATCTCTAAGATTGTTCAAATTAATTTTTTGATTTCATATAATGAAGTTTTTTTCTTTAATTTGGAATCCAAATTTAGTCTCCGGTTTTTCAGGCGGTTTAAGCAACTGATGAATTGCCTCCATTATGTTTACTATTTGTTCATCATGTTCATCCAGCCTGATTTTTAATTCTTTTAATTTTTCCTCCGCTTTTTTACCGGTCGAAATAATCTCCCTCAATTTAACAAAAGCACGCATGATTATAATATTGATCTCAGTTGCCTGATCAGAATTCAAAACCGACGACAGCATAGCTACGCCTAATTCCGTAAAAGCATATGGAAGATAACACCTCTGCCTCTACTTTTTGAGGCCGCAGATTGCGACCTCAAAAAAGATGCTTCGTTTTGT
>JBJKQE010000115.1:0-6592 GCA_046705645.1 Ignavibacteriaceae bacterium
CACGCTATAGTTTATTCTTGAGCGAAGCATAGACTTAATCGGTTCTTTGGGTATTTTAATTAATCCTTTTTTGTTTATAAATATTTTTATAAAATTATTATTAATTACAATATAAGTCTAATGGAGCGGAGTCGAACTATGACAATTACTAAAATATCCCTCGACTCCGCTCGGGATGATATGACCAAAAGAATAAATAATATTTTAAATTAGGGTATACCAAAAGTATTCAGATTATTATTTTTATTTAATTAAGATTGGGAAAAGATTCTTGGTCTTAGATATAATTTAATCCTTACAATGCCTAATATTTTTTCTAACTAAAAGTTAAGGTTATAATTTATGATCGGTAAAACTATCTCTCATTACAAGATAATTGATAAATTAGGTGAGGGCGGTATGGGTATTGTATACAGAGCTCAGGATACCAAACTTGAAAGAATTGTTGCCCTTAAATTTCTCCCTCAATCTGCACTTTCTCATAATGAAGATAAAGATAGATTTATTCGAGAAGCCAAAGCAGCGGCTTCTCTTAATCATCATAATATAGCACATGTTTATGAGATAGATGAATTTACTGATGAGCACGGCGGCAAGCAGATGTTTATTGCCATGGAATTTGTCGAAGGAAAAACTCTTGAAGAATTAATACATTCCAAAGAAGGTTCTCCTCTTCCTCTGAAGGCAGCAATAAATTATACAATTCAAATTGCGGATGGTTTACAGGCGGCACATGAAAAAGGAATTGTGCATCGTGATATTAAGTCTGCAAATATTATGGTAAATGAAAAAGAAGAGATCAAAATAATGGATTTCGGTTTAGCTAAACTCGCCGGCGGAACTAAAGTTACAAAGCTTGGTACTACAATGGGAACAGCTGCATATATGTCTCCCGAACAAACCACCGGAGAAAAAGTCGATCATAGAACCGATATCTGGTCGCTTGGAGTTTTAATGTATGAAATGATTTGCGGCCAGCTTCCTTTTAAAAATGATTATGAGCAGGCGCTGCTTTATTCAATTATGAATGAAGAACCGGAACCCCTTACTGCAAAAAGAACCGGAGTTCCAATTTTGCTTGACGGAGTAATATCAAAAGCGCTTGCAAAAGATCCGTCAATGCGTTACCAGCATATTGATGAAATTCCTGCTGATTTAAGAACGATAGAATTAAAGTCCGGGAGTATGACAACTAGGGTATCTGCACAAACTAGATTGCATCCGGCTGTACAAAAAAAATCATTTAAGTTAAAAGATAAAATTCCATGGATAGTAACTGGGGTTGTTATACTTTTTTCTCTCTTCCTTATTTTATTTAATAAAAGCAACCTTACTAATCAAGGTGTCACAAAACTTAGTATTGTTATTCCACAGAATAATCCACCGTTTCTTTCAGATAACCAGGTAATATCGGTCTCGCCTGACGGAAAATATCTTGCATATGTTGGTACAAGAAACAACGCTCCAATTATATATATAAGATCAATAACGGATTTTAACATGAGGCCTATTGAAGGAACCGAAGGTGCTGATAATCCGTTTTTTTCACCGGTTGGTAATTCAATTGCTTTTTTTGCAAATCGAAAACTTAAAAAAATACCGGTAAGCGGGGGATCACCGGAAACTTTGGCAGATGCACCTGGAGACAGGGGAGGATTCTGGGTGGATAACGACAAAATTTATTTTACACCGAATTATTCATCAGGAATAATGGAGATATCATCTGATGGCGGAAGTATAACCCCGGTTACAAAATTAGATTCATCAGCAAATGAAAGAACGCATCGCTGGTGCCAGGTGCTGCCGGGAAGCAAATGGATTTTATATACAATCGGAAATCAAACCAATGTTAATTCGTATGATAATTCTAAAATTGCACTTCAGTCTTTAACAAATGATAAAAGGTACATTTTAAACATTCGCGGAAGTATGGCTCGATACATTAAACCAGGTTTTTTGATTGTCACCAGGAATGCTAATCTTTATGTAACTAAATTTGATCCGGACGATATTAAGAACACATTGTCTCCCGTAACCGGTATTCAGGATGTCGAAGGAAATCCAAGCAGCGGTATTTCGTACTTTAGCGTAGCGGAAAACGGTGAATTATTTTTTCTGCCTGGCAGCGGCGAAAATAATAACAATCTTGCATTAGTTAATATGGATGGAAAAATTACTCCTTTAAAAACGGATGAAGGCTTTTACAGTACTCCGCGCTTTTCACCAGACGGCAGCAAAATAGCAGTTACCCTAGGCAGAAATCCCGAAAATGACGGAAGTATTTGGATATATAGTCTAAAGGAAAATTCATTAAACAGATTTACCTTTGGTGAAGGAAATTACGATCCGGTTTGGAGTAGAAACGGTAAAGACATATATTATGCTTCCGGTATGAGCGGTTCCGAGGGCATTTTAGTCAGGCCTGCTGACGGTTCCGCGCTACCAAAAAGAATTTATAAATTAACGCAATTACTTTATCCGCAGTCGGTTACTCCGGATTCAAAATATTTAATAATTAATGCATTTTCCGGCCCTACTCAGGGCGATATTTTAGGATTAAATCTTAATAGTTATAAGATTGACACATTAGTATCGACAAAAAATAATGAATATTTCGGAGAAGTATCGCCTAACGGAAAGTGGCTCTTATACGGATCAAATGAAACGGGGAATAATGAGAACTTTTTAAAATCATATCCGGATTTAAAAGGCAAATGGCAGATTACAACAGGCGGAGGAGGAGATCCTACATGGTCACCTAACGGAGATAAAATATATTATATAAATTTTCAGGCAAAATTAATGTCTCTTCCAATTATAACTAATCCTTCACTAGTCATAGGTAATCCTAAAGTTCGATTTGATATATCAATTATGGATCTGCAGGATGCGCTTGGTGCTACTTATGATATTTCGCCTAACGGAAAGGAATTTGTTTTTATAGTTAGAAATAGCGAAACAAAAACACAAGCTGAGATAAACGTAATTCTTAACTGGAAAAAGGAACTTGTTGATAAATTAAATCAGCAGTAACTCTAATACAATTAATTTATAATTAAGTTTTGATTATCTAAATAATCAAATGAAGTAATCAGCACACCGTGTTTGATAAAACAATTTTAAATTAATAGCTTAATAAGTAATACATCCGGAAAAAATTGAATTTTCGGCTTAAATTTTTCCAAATATTTCTGGTATGGGAGTATAATTATGTCTGTTAAAAAATTTTCAATTGCATCGAAGGAAATTCTTCAAAATTTGATAAAAGAAATATCCCACAGAAGCCAAATCTTTATAAATACATTTATTATAATCTTCATAGTCTTGTTTACTTATTGTCTGACGTCTTACGGTTTTGAAGTTTCGAACGTTAATAACGATTCTTTAAAAGTTAAAGTTGATTCTGCAGCAGTTCAGGTTTTAAGAGAAACCGGAACTCCGAGTGCTTCTGTAGCTGTCGTTCTTCGTGGAAAAATTATTTATACAAAAGCTTATGGTGATGCAAAGATTGATCCTCCCAAACCAGCGACAAGCGAAATGCGTTATGCAATAGGTTCAATAAGCAAACAATTCACTGCTGCTTGTATTTTACTTCTTGAACAGGAAGGAAAACTTTCACTTGATGATCATATTTCCAAATGGCTGCCGGATTTGACTGATGCAAACAAAGTAACTTTAAGAGAAGTGTTATCTCATACATCCGGTTACCAGGATTTTTGGCCGCAGGATTATGTCCCGCCGTTAATGCTAAAACCTATGCCGCCTAAAGAGATTTTAGATCGTTGGGCAAAAAAACCTCTGGATTTTGCACCAGGAACAAAGTGGCAGTACAGTAATACTAATTTTGTTATCGCCGCACAAATTGTTGAAAAAATTTCTCATGAGCCTTTCTTTAAATTTTTACATGAAAATATTCTTAAACCGCTTGGTCTAACTAGTGCAGTTGATTTTGATAAAGGAAAATTAACTTCCGAAGATCCTTCAGGTTATATGCGTTATGGTTTAGGCCCTTTGCGTCCTGCACCTGAAGAAGGAGAAGGCTGGATGGCTGGTGCCGGCGAACTTGCTATGACTCCACACGATCTTGCTAAATGGGATATTTCATTAATTGATGAGAGTTTACTTAATCCAAAGTCTTATAAAAAGCTTGAAACTGAAGTGCTTTTAAATAACGGAGTAGGAACACATTACGGTTTGGGTGTACAGGTCGGAATGATGGACAATCACAGAATTATTTACCATAGCGGCGAAGTATCGGGTTTTACTTCTGATAATCTGGTTTTCCCGGATGACAGTGCAGCTGTTGTTGTTTTTACAAATCAGGATGCCTCTTCTGCCGCCGGATCTATTGCAAACAGAATATCAAAAATGTTTTTCAAAACTCAGGATGCTCAAACTGAAATGCGTACACAGCAAGCCCGTCAAATATTTGCTGACCTTCAGCATGGAAAAATAGACAGATCATTATTTACCGATGATGCAAATGCATATTTCAGTAAGCAGGCGCTGGAAGATTTCAAATCTAGTTTGAGTCCTCTAGGCAATCCGAAGGAGTTTACCCAAACAGGGCAGCATAAACGCGGCGGTATGCTTGAACGTTCATTTCGTGTAGTATTTCCAGATCAGACATTGAGAGTCTGGACTTACCAGATGCCAGATGGTAAACTCGAACAGTATCAAGTAGCTCCGGTTTCTTCGAAATAAATTTAAAATTTTTTCTTAAATATTTTAGATAAAAAATTCTCTGTGTAACTTGGTGTATCCTCAGTGCAACTCTGTAATCCTTTTTTAAAACAAAGGCATAGGTTTTTTTTTACACAGAGTAACTCAGAGTACACACAGAGTTTCACTAAGATTAAATCCTACATCGATGATTTTTCGTTATAACCTGATTATTTAAAGATACTTTAAATAGCTTCCATTCACTTATTTATTTTGTAAAAAATATTATTTAATTTAAAAGTAAAATATCGTAGCACAGATTACTAATCTGTGCAAACAAAATTATTTAAATTATGAAAAGAGAATTTCACAGAAGAAATTTACCTCACTTATATTACGATAAAGGTATTTATTTTATTACTTACAATCTTGCAAACTCAATTCCTAGTGAAGCAATAAAGAAGCTTAAAGGTGAAAATACAAATATTACGCAAAATCAAAAGCGGCATTTATTTATTAAATATGATGCTTGGCTTCATTCAGTAAACAGCGTTGAAAATTATTTAAGCAACCCGGAAATTGCGAATATTTCAAAGGAAACTATCAATTATCCCGATGGTAAAGATTACAAGCTGATCTGTTATACTATTATGCCGAATCATGTCCATCTTGTTTTTGAATTGTTAAAAGATAATTAGGGAATAAGTAAAATAATGCAGTCAATAAAAAGAATTTCATCAAGGCGGAGTAATCTGTATTTGAAAAGGGAGGTGAAATTCTGGCAGGATGAAAGCTATGACCGTCTAGTTAGAAACGATGTTGAATTATACTTTATCATAAAATATGTGCTGATGAATCCGGCGGATGCTGGTCTAGCTAAGGATTGGAAAGACTGGAAATTTTCATTCTGTAATAAAAATTATTTGGTAATATTAATTGTGGCACAGATTACTAATCTGTGCTACAGCATTTAAATTATTAATAAAAATAACAATGCTAATTTCTTCATCTTCACAAAATATAATATACCCAACTTATAAATGCATATTCCATCTGTTATTTGATTACAACTAAAAAACCGGATTCTTTTATTCTTCATTTAAATATTTTATTGACTTTATCTAAAAAGAAAAGTAGTTTTAGTCAAACAACAACCTAAATGTAATTAAAAGATAAATTTCCATATAATTCTTAATTTTCTAATGAATATAATTATTTAATCAGATTTCATTGAATTATATTTGAATAAAGTAATAGTTAAATGTTTAAATAATTTATTTATTTTTTATTGAATTTATAATTGAAAATTCTCTTATAAAATTAGAACTCATTCCGGGAAATTTATAATTTTTTAATTTGAGGGAATAAAATGTTTGATATAACAACTCCAAACGAGAGCCAGGTGACTATTTCCGGCAGGTTCGATGCAGCCCAGGTTGAAAAAGCGGATCAAATATTTGATAAAATAAACAGCGATTGTATTGTAGATTTCAAGGATCTTGCTTATATCTCAAGTGCCGGGCTAGGTTCATTACTAAAAATTCACACACGACTTAAAAGCAGCGGATATTCTATAAAATTAAAAAATCTTAATAAACACGTACGTGAAGTATTTAAATATTCAGGATTGGACAAAGTTTTTACCATTCTTGAATAAATATTTTTTAAAAACCTACCAACTTTTCGCTTTCTGGATTGTAATTAATTATGAGTAGAGAAGATTTTGATCTAGTTAATGAATGTCTTGAAGGAAATAAACAATCCTTTGAGGAACTTGTAGAAAAATATTATAAAGTTATTTATAGGCTTGCTTTTAGGATTATTAGAGATAGAGATGATGCAGAAGAAATTACTCAAATTGTTTTTGTAAAAGCTTATGAAAATCTTAGTTCTTATAATCCGAAGTTCAAATTTTTCAGCTGGCTGTACA
>JBJKQE010000116.1:0-2776 GCA_046705645.1 Ignavibacteriaceae bacterium
AAAAAAGAATATCTGGTGATAAAACGCAGTAAATATTTTATAAATTATACTGTTAATCTGGCAAACAAATATGGCGTATCAATAAACCAAAATGTTTTATCATCTTTAAAAGTGGAAGATTTCAATATGTATGCATACAGGTACATGGGATTCGGCGGTCAAATAGAAGCTGTTCCTGAAACCCTTCATTTTGTTGAATGGTTCAAACCATGGAAAGAAGGGAAAAAAATTGTACCTTAACACGTCATTTTAAGAATTTTATTTGGACAATTGTATCCTTTGAATTCGACTTATTGTGGAATTTAGGCTAATGTTTGGTTAAAAATTTAAATTTTGAAAAACATGTTTTTAAAATGAATCAATTCAATAGATAATGGAGTTTGAACTATGGATATGAATATACATGCAACGACTATTTTAGGGATTGTGCATAAGGGACAAGCGGCAATAGGCGGTGATGGTCAGGTAACACTTGGAAATACCGTTATGAAACATAATGCGGTAAAAATAAGAAAGCTCGGTAATGGAAAAGTTTTGTGCGGATTTGCAGGCGCCTCCGCCGATGCATTTACATTGATGGAAAGATTTGAAGATAAACTTGAACAATACCGAGGCAATGTAAACCGTGCGGCAGTGGAACTTGCCAAGGATTGGAGAACTGATAAATATCTTAGAAAGCTTGAAGCTATGCTTGCCGTTATTGCCGATGGACAGGCTCTTGTAGTTTCCGGGAACGGGGATGTAATTGAACCAGATGATAAAATTGTTGCCATTGGTTCCGGCGGTATGTATGCACTCTCGGCAGCAAAAATGCTAAAAAAGTACAGTAACCTAAGCGCAAAAGAAATTGTTGAAGAAGCATTGAGAACAGCTTCTGAAATTTGTATTTATACTAATGATAAAATTAATGTTGAAGTAATTTAAAATTAAAGAATGAAACAGAAAATGAAAAACAAATCAAAGCAGACTTTAACACCTACTCAAATAGTTACGGAGTTGGATAAATTTGTAATTGGACAAAATGAAGCTAAAAGAGCGGTTGCAATTGCGTTGAGAAATAGATGGAGGCGACGTCAGGTTCCCGATGAATTGAGGGAAGAAATTCTGCCCAATAATATAATTTTAATTGGACCTACTGGTGTTGGTAAAACTGAAATTGCCAGAAGATTGGCAAAGCTTTCCGAAGCTCCATTTATTAAGGTAGAGGCATCTAAGTTTACCGAAGTCGGTTATGTCGGCCGTGATGTTGAATCAATGATACGCGATTTGGCAGATTATGCCGTCAATATGGTAAAATCCGAAAAGACTGAAGAAGTTCAGGCAAGAGCGGAAGAACTTGCAGATGAAAAGATTTTGGATCTTCTTATACCTCCGGTTAAAAAAGTATCGCATGTTAATGAAGAAGCGGAAGGAGAAGTAAATAACGAGGAATATCAGAACAAGAAGACACGCGAATGGATGAAACAGAAATTAAAAAACGGCGAACTGAATGAAAAAATGATTGAGTTTGATACAAATGCTCAAAATACAGTAGGCATGCAGGTATTAGGTCCATTTGGAATGGATGACCTTGGTATTAATTTCCAGGAAATTATGGGCAATCTGATGCCGAAGAAAAAGAAGAAGAGAAAGACCACTATATCAGAAGCAAGGGCAGTTATTGCACAGGAAGAAGCACAGAAATTAATCGATATGGAAGCAGTTCAGAAAGAAGCGATAGAAAGAGTGCAGGACTCCGGAATTGTTTTTGTGGATGAAATTGATAAAGTAGCCGGCGGAGGAAAAGGCCAAGGGCCCGATGTTTCCAGGGAAGGTGTACAACGAGATCTTCTTCCGATTGTAGAAGGCTCGAATGTAAATACAAAATACGGCGTTGTTAAAACTGATCATATTCTTTTTATTGCATCGGGAGCTTTTCATGTTTCAAAACCATCTGATTTAATTCCCGAATTGCAAGGCCGTTTCCCAATTAGAGTTGAATTAAAAAGCTTAACTCAAGAAGATTTTGTAAAGATTTTGACTACACCTGAAAATGCATTATTAAAACAATATAATGCAATGCTCGAAACCGAAGGTGTTACACTGGAATTTACTAATGATGCTATTAAGGAAATAGCCCGAATTGCTTCCGAAGTAAACGAACAGGTGGAAAATATAGGAGCCCGCAGGCTGCACACAATTTTAACAACTTTATTGGATGAAATATTATTTGACGTACCCGATAAAATTCCGTCAAATAAAGTTAAGATTACCGCAAGAACTGTGAAGCAAAAATTAGATAGTATTGTTAAAAACCGTGACTTGAGTAAATTTATTTTATAGAGTGAATGTAATTTTAAAATAAAATCCGGAAGTACAAACAAAATTTCATACTTCCGGATATTTTTACTGCATATATATAATTGGGGTATTGCAAGGCTAAAAAAGAAATTTAACTTCTTAAATTTTATAATTTAGAAGCAATTCGGAAGAAACCTGCCTTCATGGGTTCCTGATTCATTGAGGTTTGATGAATTGTACGAAACTACTCTTACCGGTGCTTTAAATTATTACGGTTCTAAAAATAAATTCGTTATAACAAGTGAATATTGAATAAATAATTATATAACTGAAGTTACGCAATTGTCATGCTGAACTTGATTCAGCATCTAAAAATTTTGAAAAAATGAAGATTCCGAATCAAGTTCGGAATGACAAAAGATACTTTTTATTAATTATGCGTAACTTCAGTTATATAATTTGAAATACGTTAAATTTTTATCAATAATTAAATCCC
>JBJKQE010000117.1:0-9861 GCA_046705645.1 Ignavibacteriaceae bacterium
GACACAAAAATTTAACAATTTATTAACATTATATTTAACTTAATTAAAATTAAAGGTGCTATATTATGAAATTAAAATTGTTTTTAGTGATAATGATTGCTTTGTCATTGGGTGCTTTTTCAAGCTTTACCAGTGCACAAGTTAAATTGACCGGTGCCGGTTCTACATTTGATTATCCGATCTTTTCAAAATGGTTTGATACATACAATAAGATGACAGGTGTTCAGATAAATTATGCTTCAATAGGCAGCGGCGGCGGAATTCGTCAAATAACTGAAGGAACAGTTGACTTCGGAGCTTCCGATGCTCCACTTACTCCAGAACAAATGAATTCATTTAAGAAAGCTAGAGGGACGGAAGTAGTTCATATCCCTATTATTATGGGCGGTGTTGCTATAACTTATAATCTTCCTTCGGTTGGACAAGGAATTAAATTAGATGGCCAGACTTTGGCAGATATTTATCTTGGTAAGATTACAAAGTGGAATGATCCAAGATTGGTTAAATTAAATCCTGATAAAAATTTACCGAATAAAGCAATTTTGGTTGCACACCGTTCAGAAGGTAGTGGAACAACGTTTATTTTCACTAGCTATTTAACAAAAGTCAGCCCTGAATGGGCGAAGAAATGTGGCAACAGTACATCGGTTGATTGGCCGGTTGGGCTTGGCGCAAAGGGTACAGAAGGTGTTGCAGGAATTATCGCTCAAACTCAAGGCGCAATTGGTTATATAGAATTAGCTTATGCAGAACAAAATCATCTTCCATATTGCCAAATGAAAAACAAAGCTGGCAATTTTATAGATGTAAACTTTAATACAGTTTCAGATGCGGCTGCCGGCGCAGCTAAGCATATGCCTAAGGATCTTCGGGCTGTTATTACAAACGCGGATGGAAAAAATTCATATCCGATTTGCGGCTTTTCCTGGGTTGTAATTCCAAAAGATATTTCTAACCATGAACATGCTGAAGCTCTTGTAAAATTTTTGAAGTGGGCTGTAACAAAAGGCCAGGCAGATGCAACTAGTTTGTATTATGCACCTCTTCCAAAACCTGTACAGAAACTGGACTTGGAAAAACTAGATTCAATTACAAGTAACGGAAAGAAACTATAATACTTAAATAAATCTGTGGATATTGTAAACAACAAAGAATCAATAGATAAGATTCAGAATTATTTTGAGAAGAGTAAAAAGCAAAAAAAATCGACCTTCTTAAAAAAGTTATTAGGAAATAATAATCTTGGCGATATCCTATTTGAAAGGCTAACACTGTTTTTTGCAGTGTTAGTTTTTCTTTTAGTACTCTTTATGGGTTGGGAGATGTATTCTAATTCTCTCTTATCCATGAAAAAATTCGGATGGGGCTTTTTGTCATCAACAACTTGGGATCCGTATTCTCAAGTCTTTGGTGCTCTTCCAATGATATTTGGTACAATGGTTTCATCATTTCTAGCAATGTTGATTGCAATTCCGCTAGGACTAAGCGTTGCAGTATTTTTATCGGAATTAGCTCCTTCATGGCTGGAAAAACCCTTATCGTTCTTGACTGAGCTGTTAGCCGGCATTCCAAGCGTAATTTACGGATTATGGGGAATATTTGTTCTTGTTCCGTGGGTGAGAGATAAAATTGAACCTTTATTACAGAATTCATTTCCAAATTCTCCATTTTTCCAGGGAGCACCTTATGGTTTCGGTATGCTTACTGCCGGTATAATTCTATCAATTATGGTTTTGCCTATTATATCTTCAATTTCTCGCGATATATTGAAATCAGTTCCTGATACACAAAGGGAAGCTGCATACGCTTTAGGCGCTACAAAATGGGAAGTTACTAAAATTGTTTTGGGAAATGCCCGAACCGGGCTTTTGGGTGCTATCATATTGGGTTTCGGCAGAGCAGTGGGTGAGACCATGGCGGTTACTATGGTAATAGGCAACCGGCCTGAAATTTCTGCTTCAATCTTAAATCCGGCATATACAATTGCGAGTACCCTTGCAAATGAATTTACTGAAGCTACTTCTAATTTATATTTAAGTTCATTAATTGAATTAGGACTAATCCTTTTTGTAATAACAATAATTATTAATATTTTTGCTCACCTTATGGTTTGGGGAGTTGAACGCAGATGGAAACAATGAGCAAAGATAAAAATTTTACTTTTTATAGAAGAAAGACAACTAACATTGTTATGCTGACCCTTTCTTTTATTTCTGCAGTTATTACCATTATTCCATTAATTTTAGTTTTTTATTACACAATATCCAAGGGGATTGGATATCTTAATGTGAATTTCTTTACCAAAATGCCTACACCTGTTGGAACACCTGGCGGCGGAATGGCTAATGCAATTGTCGGTACATTAATTTTAATTGCAATTGGAGGAGGAATAGGAATTCCCGTAGGCATATTGGCAGGTACTTATCTCTCGGAATTTGGAAAAAATAAATTCGGTGCGATAGTTCGTTTCTTAACTGATGTTTTAAGCGGTGTTCCTTCTATTGTTGTTGGCGTCGTTGCATATACCTTGGTTGTAATTCCAATGAAACATTTTTCAGCCCTTGCCGGCGGCGTTGCACTTGCTATTTTAATGATTCCTACTATAACACGCACGACTGAAGAAATGATTAAACTAGTACCGCATTCTTTTAGAGAAGCCGGATTAGCATTAGGAATTCCCAAATGGAAAACATCAATCCTTATTGTATTAAAAACTGCATGGAAAGGAATCGCGACAGGCATTCTTTTAGGACTAGCTAGAGCTGCCGGAGAAACCGCTCCGCTTTTGTTTACAGCACTCGGCAATAGGTTCTGGTCAACAAATGTTTTCCAGCCGATAGCATCATTAACTGTTTATATTTATGAATATTCTGCCGCACCATATAAGGATTGGAATGATCAGGCATGGACGGCTGCATTAGTACTTATTATCCTTATATCATTACTCAGCCTAATTTTTAGAATAATTACTAGATCAAAATATAAGACACAAAGATGAACATGAAAGTAGATGAACAAATAGACATTCCTGTTTCTATTGAAGAAAGATTTCAACCTGTTCAGGTTAATAAAATTACGATTAAAGACTTGTGTGCATATTTCGGTAAGACAAAAATATTAAAAAATATTACTCTTGATATTCCTGAGAAAAAGGTTGTTGCTATTATAGGCCCCTCTGGATGCGGTAAATCAACATTTTTAAGAAGTATAAATCGCATGCATGAAGTTGTAGGAGGAACTATAACAGGCAGCATTATGCTGGATGGTGAAGATATAATGAAATCAGACCCGGTTTATTTAAGAAGAAAAGTAGGAATGGTATTCCAGAAACCTAATCCATTTCCCACTATGTCAGTTTCCGGTAATGTGGTTGCCGGTTTAAAGATGAACGGATTTCGCAGTAAAAAGATTTTAAAACAAATAGTTGAAAAGAGTTTAAAACAGGCTGCCCTATGGGATGAGGTGAAAGACAATCTGAATGATTCCGGCGCGAATATTTCCGGCGGCCAGCAGCAGCGCCTTTGTATTGCACGGACAATTGCAATAAATCCTGAAGTTATTCTAATGGATGAACCGGCAAGTGCTCTTGACCCTATATCAACCGCAAAAATTGAAGAATTAATATTTGAACTTAAAAAAGATTTTACAATAGTAATAGTTACACATAATATGCAGCAGGCTGCAAGAGTCAGCGATTACACAGCTTTCTTTTATATGGGTGAATTAATAGAATACTCCGATACAAAAAAAATGTTTACAGCACCCGACAAAAAGCAGACAGAAGATTATATAACAGGCAGATTCGGATAAAAAATTACATGATTGCATAATTGCCAGATTTCAAGATTTATAGATAGAAAAACAATTTTAAGATTTTTTAATTTTGCAGTCTTGTAATTAATATATAAGTTCGAATACCGGTTTCTTAAATTATAATGATTAAATAATAAAAAAGATAGAAGGTCTAAATGGAAAGACATTTTGAAAAAGAATTTGAAGAGTTGAAAAATACAATAAACAAAATGGCATCAATTGTGGATGAACAGGTTGAGAAAAGTTTTATAGATATGGAAGATCCAAAAGCACGTCTTTTCAAAACTATTAAACATAGGGACAGAGAGGTTGACGCTTATGATAATTTAATAATGGCGCAATGTGAAAGTTTATTGGCTCTTTATCAGCCTGTAGCATCTGATCTTCGTTTTATATTGACCGCAATCAAAATAGATAGTCAGCTTGAAAGATGCGGCGATATTGCCGTAAATATTGTACAACGAGTAAAGAAAACGGATAACTTCCGTGATCTTATTGCTCAAACTGATCTGCCTGAGATGGCTAGAATAGCTCGTTCAATGGTTAAAGATGCAATAACGGCATTTATTGGTCGAGACAGTGAGCTTGCTAAATCTATCTGGGTAAATGATGATATAGTTGACGATTTAAATAAAAAAATATTTAACCAGCTGGTTGAAAAAATTAAAGCTGAACCCGACTTGGCAGAAGCATGTGCACACTTAATAGTGCTTACAAGACAAATTGAACGACTTGCAGATCATGCCACAAATATTTCAGAAGACGTAATCTTTTTAATGGAGAATGAAATAGTTACCCATAAAAAGAAGTTACAGGATTTTCAATTACCCGAATAGTAATTGAACAAGACATCCAATATTTCTATAACAGAGGGTGTCTTGTTATGTTTTACCAATCTTCTTCTGCAAATTTAACATTTCAATAATATTCAGTTTATAGTTTATTAATATTCACACCTTACTTTTTAAGTAAAATTAAAAAAAAGTATGGCAAAGAAGATTCTATTTATATGCGGATCATTAAATCAAACTACAATTATGCACAAAATTTATATGCAATTGAGCGACTATGATTGTTATTTCACTTCTTATTATGCAGACGGTTTTTTAAAACGTTTATCCGAGGCCGGATTTTTGGACTTTACCATACTGGGAAGCAAACTTAAAAACGATACTTTAAACTACCTTCTTGCAAACAATTTAAATATTGATTTCAGAGGAAGCCTTTTTAATTATGAGCTGGTATTTACGTGCAGCGATTTAGTTATTCCTAAAAATATTATCGGGAAAAAGACAATATTGGTTCAAGAAGGAATGACCGATCCTGAAAACTTTTTATTCCATTTAGTAAAAAAATTAAAGCTTCCCAGATATTTGGCCAGTACTGCAACTACGGGGCTTTCGAATAATTACGATTATTTCTGTGTTGCATCGGATGGTTATAAAAATTTGTTTATTAAAAAAGGCGTTCGGCGCGAAAAAATTGCAGTAACTGGCCTACCAAATTTCGATAATTGTATAGTATACAATAAAAATGACTTTCCCTATAAAAACTTCGTTCTAGTTGCAACTTCTGATGCCAGGGAAACCTTCAAATATGAAAACAGGAAAAGGTTTATTAAAGACGCAGTTAATATTGCAGCGGATCGACTGCTGATATTTAAGCTTCATCCTAATGAAAACATTGAAAGAGCTACCAAAGAAATAAAACTTTTAGCACCCCATGCTCTAGTATATTCCGATGGAAATGTTAATGAAATGATTGCCAATTGTGACGTCTTGATAACAAAATATTCGAGTGTGGTTTATGTCGGACTTGCTCTTGGTAAAGAAGTCTACTCTTATTTTAATCTAGATGAACTTAAAAAACTTCAACCCATTCAAAACAACGGTAAATCGGCTAAAAATATAGCGGATCTGGCAAGATTCTTAATTGACAATGAAAATTATATACAAGGGAAATCTAAAAATATGCAAGTAATTCCATTGAAAGCCAGGGATTTATATAACAATAAAGGACAACTAAAATGAAACAAGAGAAATTTAAATATTTTTTTAATGCTTCCGTGTATTTATTAGCAGGAGTAATTTCAATTATTCGTGTGCAGCCAATGGAGATAATAATCTCTTTTTTATTCTGCGGAATATTTTTGGCTCTTGGTACGATACAGGAAAAGGCTGATTCTAATTTATTATCCGAAAGATACCATCTGAAAATAAATGAATAATAAGAAATTAAATATTGTTACCATTGTGCAGGCTCGAATGAACTCCACACGCCTTCCATATAAAGTTATGATGACTTTATCGGGCAAACCGCTTTTAGTAAGAGAAATTGAAAGAATATCATTATCGCCTGATGCAGGCACAATTGTAGTTGCAACTTCTACAGATTCATCTGACGATCCTATTTATCAGATTTGCGTTAAAGAAAAAATAAAAGTTTTTAGAGGACATCCGGAAGATCTATTGGACAGACATTTTAGAGCTGCTCTTGAGTATAAAGCCGATGCAATTGTAAAAATACCGTCAGATTGTCCTTTAATTGATCCCAAGATTATAACAAAAGTTATAAAATTTTTTACAGCTAACCCGGGTTCCTTTGATTATGTAAGCAATCTTCATCCTCCTACATACCCCGATGGAAACGATGTTGAGATTATAAGTTACAATGCTCTGGATGAAGTTTGGTGTAATTCCGAGAAAAATTTTGAAAGAGAACACACTACCCCTTACATCTGGGATAATCCGCATTTGTTTTCTATCGGAAATGTTTACTGGGAAACAGGGTTAGATTATTCAATGAAATACCGCTGGACATTAGATTATGAGGAAGATTATTTGTTTATCAAAACTGTTTTCGAAGAGCTTTATCCAACGAATCCAAATTTCTCAATGAACGATATATTAAATCTGCTCAACGGTAAACCGGAGTTAAAAAAAATAAATGAAAAATATATCGGAGTGAATTGGTATAGTAATCATCTCGATGAATTAAAAACAATAAAGGCAGCTAATACAAAAATAATTTGAAAAAAATGAACAAGATAAAACTGCTCATGCTAACAGAAATTATCTTAAATAAAGTAATAGAATAAATGAATTATGACTTATTTAACATTTCATTAACATATTCTTTATACTAGGATAACATTACAATCTTAATTTTGAATTAAAGATTTTAGAGCTAACCTCAGTAGATAACAAATCTATTTCAACGAAAAGGCAAGTGACAGGGGATTATAGTTCATTAAAAATTTGGAGGGCAAATAGTTTGTTATTGAAGAATAAGTTAAAGTAAAATTCGCTTCTCCGCCAGCCGGGTAAAGGCAGTTATAACTGAAGCCTCCCCGGTTGGTAGATTTATAATTTCTTAAATCAAAGGTTATTTTCTAAAAATCCTTTTAATTCATTTACTTCCCGAAAAATATAATCACTGCCTAAAGTAAGAACTTCATTTTTAACATAATTATCCCAAACTACAGATGCTATTTTAACTCCAGCAGATCTTGCGGCTTTAATATCTGAAGGTGCATCGCCTATCATTAAGACTTTTTCCCTGGAGAGATTAAATTTATCAAGAAATTTATTTATACCCTCTGCGGAAGGTTTATGCTCTATTACGTCATCACCCGTAATTATTAAATCAAAAAAATCGAAGACTTCCAGTTTTATTAAAGTAATTAAAGCAGCTTCTCTTCCTTTGCCCGTGAAAACTGCCAGTAAAACTTTCTTGGATTTTACAAACGAAAGAATCTCTTTAATGCCTGGGTATAGTTCTGCCATATGATGATTATTGGAATAGAAATTATAATAATCATTTCTTACGGTTTCAAACTTATTTCCGCTCCATTCTTTTAAAATAACATCTTCAGTCGGGCCGAAAAGGCTCATTATTTCTTCATTTGTAAGATTTTTATTGAAATATTTTTGTGAAATATATCTGAAGCTTTCGAATATTAAATCATTAGAAGAAGTTAAAGTCCCATCGACGTCGAAAATTATTCCATCAAAATTGTGCATTATTTTAGCAGATTAGTTAATGATTTTTTGAAGGGAAAAATTGGGGCTGAAAAAAATAATTCAGCCCCGGTTAATTTATTTAGTATGAATTGAATCCTGCTTAGCTATATTTTTGATTCTATTTATTTCTTCCTGAACTCCCCCTGCGTTGGGCATCATGTTTTGAAGCTTTTCAAGTACTTCTATCGCTTTATTGTACTCTTTTAAATTCATATAAATTCTTTCGAGCATGCTGAAAGAATTATACGGCGATCGAAGATTATTTAAGCTTGCACTCATATTTCCCTCTGCAATAGGTTCAATATAATCAGCTATTTCTTTGTATTTTGCCATATCGCCGGAACTGTAATATAGATTTCCAACATCATACAAAAATCTATAATCTATCGGAACAACTTGCCTGGGGATAATTTTCTGCATCTGGTCAAGGGTTTTTACGCACATAGCATCATTATTCATCTCGTTTTTATAATAATACGCAAGCCTTACATAAACGTTCCGGTAATTTTGAATTAACCGAGTTTCAGTATCATCAAAAAAGATTTTTTTACTATTTAGTCCTCTAAATTTAAATCCGGTTTGATAGGTTTTTGAATATGAAGAAATTTCATGCAGGAGATCCTCATCTGTAATTTTAGTGTCAATAAATTCGTAGCCCCGTCTCTTTTGGGGAACAAGCTGAGAAGCAATCCCTTGCATTTGCAAATAGTCGTCAAGCCCGATATAACAATCCGGTGAACAGGTTGAAGCAAAATATATTGGCCTGTCCCATGTATTATTTTCAATAATATCTCTAACAACAATATCCTGAATTCTAATTCCTTTAACACCTCCAATTTCTATTGTATTATCCATCATCCAAGTAAGTTTATGAGCATTTATTATCGAGGTATCTGTGACGTCGAATTTTTTAATCGCCTCTTCGGAAACAGGGATAGATTCCATTTGCGATTTCCATTCAATCGGTGAAAGCTGTTTTATCATTTGATTTGTCATACTGAACTTAACTTTCAGTGCTCCGTATGGTGATGTATTCTTTAGCTGTTCCACATACCAGTCAGTATTTGCCAAACTTAAACATACAACTCTTATATCCCTTCTTACTCCTTCCACATCCTGCAAATACCAAAGAGGGAAGGTATCATTATCCCCGTTTGTAAATAGTATTGCATTCGGTTTGCAGCTTTGAAGCAGGTTGTATGCAAAATCCCAAGGCAGCCAGTTATGGGATCTGTCATGTGTAAAATAATTTGTTCTCAGCATATTACCCGGTATCAGCAGCAATGCTAATCCCAGACTAGCAAAAGCAGCGGTTTTACCGAGAGAATTGTCCTTAATCTTTTCTCTTATCAATTCGGCTATTTCCCTTACACCAACCGCTATCCATGCAGCAAAGACAAAGAATGCTCCCGGGTAAAAGTAAAAACGGTCTCTCGGCTGGGGCTGCTGCTGATTTTGATAAAAGGCTATCAGGTAACCCATAAATATAAACAGTATTAGAAATGCGGTTGCCAGCTTCCAATCTTTCTTAAACAGGAAGAAAAGGCCTACAAATCCTATTATAAACGGAATACCGTATAACTGTTTCCATGTTGAAGGTGAATCCTGTACTGTTGATGTTTTACCAATGAAATTCCAATAAAAGTATCTGTTGAACATATGATCTATTTGATACCGCCACAAAAAATCCAGGTCGCTGCTGTAATTAGTATATATGCCCTGCTGGTTAGGTTCTGAAGAAAATCTTCTTTCGAAAATAGGGAAGTCGCCGTACTGTTCACGGTCAAGATAATACATCAATTTCTGAAAATTATCAGGCCAGTTTTCATTCATAGGAGGACTTTTTTCCGATCGGATAATAATTCCCGCATAAGTAGTAAATCCGAGTATAGTGAACAGAAGAGCTGTGGTTGCTACATTTGCAAGCCCCTTCTTGTTTTTTGCAGTCCAGTATATCAAGTAAACTATTATTCCGAGTATTATCAGAAAAATTATTAAGTTTGTCAATGCACCCGATCCTCCCAGC
>JBJKQE010000118.1:0-2806 GCA_046705645.1 Ignavibacteriaceae bacterium
GAGAAAACTGCTGAAAAATATTTCGGCAATAATAATCCTATAGGAAAAACTCTACTTATAAATAATCAATATGATTTTATCGTTACCGGTATAATTAAAAATATTCCGTCTAACTCGCATTTAAAAATTGATTTTCTCCTACCGTTTAAAGCAATAAAGGATTTTGGCTACACGCTGGAAGGATGGGATAAATTTGCCCATACTACTTACGTATTGCTTGCAAAAGGTGCTGATTATCATGCAGTTTCAAAAAAAATTAAAAATACTATTATACAAAACGACAAAAACGATCCGATTACAATTGCTTTACAGCCTGTACCGGATATTCATCTATATTCGTCAAATATATGGGGAATCGGCGGAACAGGAGACATAACACAAGTTTATACATTTTCAATTATTGCCTTTTTAATTCTTCTGCTTGCATGTATCAATTTTATGAATCTGTCTACGGCCCGCGCGGGTAATAGAGCAAAAGAAATCGGGATTAGAAAAGTTATCGGCGCAAAGAGAAAAGAAATTATTTTTCAATTCTTCCTTGAATCGATTTTGTATTCTTTTTTATCTCTTATAATTTCAATAATTCTAATTATTGATTTACTGCCTGTAGTAAATTCAATTTCGGGAAGTGAGTTGTCATTTAAAATTCAAAATGATACCGGGATAGTTCTACTTGTTCTGGGTGTAGCTATATTCACGGGAATTATTTCCGGGATTTATCCGGCTCTTTTTTTATCAGCATTTAAACCTGTTAAAGTATTGAAAGGACGATTTAACCTTGGATTAAGCAATAAAAATTTTCGTAAAGTTCTTGTTACTTTTCAATTTGTCTTAACAATAATTTTAATAACAGGTACTGTTGTTATTAACCGGCAGCTGCACTTCCTTGAAAATAAAAATATAGGGTATAATAAAGAGCATGTATTATGTATTAAGCTTCAAGGAGACTTGAACCAAAAAATAAATGTAGTAAAAAATGAATTTCAAAAAGACCTGCAGGTAATCAGTGTGTCGGGTGTTTCATATCCTCCTGCCGGCATATTAAGCTCTACGGATGTTAATGAATGGGAAGGGCGTAATACCAACTCAAAATTTCTAATGTACAGGCTATCTGCTGATTATGATTTTGCAAAAACAATGCAGATTAAAATGGCAAAAGGAAGATATTTTACCCTGAAGTCGGATACAGTAGACGGCTGCATTATCAATCAAGCTGCGGTTAAAGCTATGGATATGAATTCGCCTATTGGGAAAAGAGTACTTGGTCTTAAAATAATAGGCGTTATAAAAGATTTTAATTTTTCTTCGCTCCATTCTAAAATAGAGCCTTTAATAATTTATTTTAACCCGACCGAAATAAAACAATTATTAGTTAGAATTAAACCCGGAGATCTAAATAAAACAATTAATTCATTAGAGGCGACATGGGAAAAAGTTGCTCCGGATTTTCCTTTTGAGTACAGTTTTCTTAATGAGCAGATTAATAAACTTTATAGCGCGGATCAAAAAGTCGGCAAATTAATTAATGTATTCAGTATTCTGGCTTTGTTTATCGCATGCTTAGGAATGTTCGGCCTTGCCTCATTCACAGCAGAGCAGCGTACTAAAGAAGTCGGTATCCGCAAAGTACTTGGTGCAAAAGTTTCCGGTATAATCATTTTATTGGCTAAAGAATTTACAAAGTATGTTCTACTGGCTAATTTATTTGCCTGGCCTATCGCGTATTTTCTATTAAATAAATGGTTACAAGATTTTGCTTATAGAATAAATATAAGTTTATGGGTATTAGTACTTGCCGGCGGAATAGCCTTTCTTACCGCCATAACTACGGTAATCTTTCAGGCTATTAAAGCTGCAATGTCAAACCCGGTAAAATCATTAAGATATGAATAGAAATAGTTCATCTTTAGATAGTAAAAAGTAGTAAATATTAGATAATTATTCTTTTATTTACATTTAAACCATATAATTACTTTTGCTAATCCAATACAGAATGACCATCATCTTAAAAGTTAAAGAAGGATTAAACATGTAATTAATGATCACGAGACTAACCTAACTAGATGTGTCCCCTACTCCAGCAAAATGTCCATGGAACCCGCTTCAATATACCATTGTGCTTTAAAGAAATATAAATCTTGATGTTACATTGAATAAAAAATCTTTCTATACTTTTCATTCAAATATATGGTATTAAACTTTCGTGTTGGATGATAATAAAATTATCTTCTGTTTTTTTATTAGTAAATTAACTAAATTATATCAGCATTCCTTTTATTGATATTAATTGAATAGCAATGTTATTGAAAAGGTGGAACCTCTTTAGAATATTACGAAAATAATTTCATTATTTATAACTAATAAGAAGTTTTTGATTCCGATCATCTTGAATTTTTTATAGATTAGTAGTTAAAACGCCATTTCCGGTAATAAATAACGATCATATTTCAATAAAAAATTAAATGAGGATTCAAGATATGAAAAAGAT
This sequence comes from Ignavibacteriaceae bacterium, assembly GCA_046705645.1. Classification (GTDB taxonomy): domain Bacteria; phylum Bacteroidota; class Ignavibacteria; order Ignavibacteriales; family Ignavibacteriaceae; genus FEN-1297. Next base: position 2,489 of record JBJKQE010000118.1, read on the forward strand.
ATCTTTTATTATCGTCTTAATACTTGCAATTGGTTTTAATCAAACTATAAACGCACAGTTATTGGATAAACTAAAAAAGAAAGCCGAAGAAAAAGTAAAAAAGGAAGTTGAAAAAAAATTAGATGGAAAAAATGAGGGAGGAAATAATGCTAAAACAAATCAGCAGGATCCCAAAAGTAATACGCAGAAATCCGATAATGTAAATAATCCTCAGGATAAAGATAATGGGAACAATCTTCAGGCTGTAATTAATTCTAAGTACGATTTTATTCCAGGCGAAAAAGTAATTTTCTTCGATGATTTTGCATCGGAAAATAT
>JBJKQE010000119.1:0-12147 GCA_046705645.1 Ignavibacteriaceae bacterium
ATATTTTTTGTTGATCTGTAGTTCTGCTCCAATTTAAAGATTTTGTGTTTTGGAAAATCTTTCTCAAAATCCAACATATTTGCTAAGTTTGCTCCGCGCCAGCTGTAAATACTTTGAGCATCATCCCCCACTACGGCAATTTTACCTTCTTTTGAGACAAGAAGCTTAAGTAATTCGTATTGTGCTTTATTTGTATCCTGGAATTCATCCACTAAAAGATAAGCGAATTTCTTCTTATATTTTTGGTGAATTTTAGGGTCTTCATTAAAGAGATCTATTGGTTTTAAAAGGAGATCATCAAAATCCATGGCATTATTTTCGACAAGCCTCTTTTGATATTCAAAATAAATATCAGCAACTTTTTCATCAATAAAAGATTTAACATGATGCTTTTTATATTCATCAGGCATAATCATATGATTTTTTAAATTGCTAATTTTATGCCTGACCGAATTCGGTGTTATCCCTTCTACATTTATATCGTTATTAATAATGATATTCGATACTAAAGAAAGCGAATCTTCCGTATCGTAAATAGAAAAATTGCTTCTGTAATTAAGTGAAGAAGCTTCTATCCTTAGAATGCGGGCAAATATTGAATGAAAAGTTCCCATCCATATATTTTCCGCTTTTGCACCAACCAACTCCCTTATCCTCTCTTTCATTTCGTTGGCGGCCTTATTTGTAAACGTTAATGCCAAAATACTTTCCGGTTTATAACCGATATCAATTAAATAAGCAACTTTATATGTAAGGACGCGAGTTTTGCCCGATCCAGCACCGGCTACGATCATTTGTGGTCCATTATCGTATTCTACGGCTTTTTTCTGTTCGTTATTTAAGGACTTTAAGTTAATCATAAACCCTATTTTTAATATTATTAATTGTTCAATTTTAAATTGCAAATATATGGAATTATCCCTCGAATAAAAAGGATAGAAAATAGTTCAAAAAGCAAATTTCTTATTAGGTTAGATTAAAAACAGAGATTTAGGAATATTATTAAATTTTAAGCCAATTAAACGGTTGATAATATTTCATCATCTCATGCTGAGGTGTACCGTCCTCTGGAAAATAATTATAAATAAATTTTACCTCCGGCGGCAAAGACATCAAAATTGATTCTGTTCTACCGTTTGTTTTTAAGCCGAAAATAGTTCCCCTGTCATAAACTAAATTAAATTCCACGTATCTACCTCTCCTAATTAACTGGAAAAATTTATCCTCTTTTGAAAATTTTTCATTTTTTCTCTTTTCAATTATTGGAATATATGAATCCAGAAATGCATGCCCGACGGATTTTGTAAACATATAATTTCTTATTTCTTTCCCCTTCAGATAATCAAAAAAGACACCTCCTATTCCCCTCATTTCATGCCGATGTTTAATAGTAAAATATTCATCACATAGTTTCTTAAATTTTATATAAGAACCTGGAATTATTTTTTCACACGCTCCTTGAAGAACTGAGTGAAAATATTTGAAGTCTTCGGGATATGGATAATAAGGTGATAAATCTATTCCTCCTCCGAACCACGATCTTCCGATTTTAGTTTCAAAATATCTTATATTCATATGTACGGTAGGTATCATTGGAGAGTAAGGATGAATAACAATTGACAACCCGCATGCGGAAAATTCCGTTTTTTCTATATTTAAATGAACTGCAGCAGCTTCAGGCATTTCTCCGGAAACCGAAGATATGTTTACCCCGGCCTTTTCAAAAATACTTCCATTTTCAATTATCCGTGATCTTCCGCCGCCGCCTTCTTCTCTTTCCCATATATCTTCAATAAATTTTTCGGAATCTTGATTCTCCAGAGCAGAACAAATTTCATCCTGTAATTTTTCAATAAAATTCTCCATAACCTTATATTGATCTGAAACGTCCAAATTAACCTCAATAATTTATTAATTAAAAACTCCTCTATTAAAATATTATTTGTTTACTTAATTGATGTGAGATAGGATTAATTATAAATTAAAATTTAATTTAAAGTTGAAGAGTTTGAAATACTTATTTACATTGCGGCAGCAATTCTAAAGTAATTAAAAATTAAGGAAGGGATAATATATGGTCAAGGAGAAAGTTCAAAACTCGTTAAATGAACAATTAAATGCAGAATTATATTCATCCTATGAATACCTGGCAATGGCCGCTTATTTTGAATCCGAAAATTTAAGCGGCTTTTCAAGATGGATGAGTTTGCAGTCTCAAGAAGAATACGGCCATGCAATGAAATTTTATAATTATCTCCTGCAGGCAGGCGGTAAAATAAACCTAACCCAAGTTGATGCCCCGAAAGTGGGTTGGAATTCTGCTGAAGAAGTTTTTAAAGATACTTATAAGCATGAACAAAAAGTTACAAAATCAATTTATTCGCTTGTCGACTTAGCTGTTGCGGAAAAAGATCATGCGACAAATATTTTTTTACAATGGTTTGTAACCGAACAGGTTGAAGAAGAAGCGACGGCGCTTAAAATTTTGGAGAGGATTAAATTAATAAGCGATAACAAAAGCGGATTGTTATTTCTTGATCATGAATTAGGACAGCGGGCTGCTCATTAAAATTTGTTTAATTTATTAAAAGAATTCTTATAATTATTATAAGTAAAAAATGAAAGCCTCTTAAAATTAAGAGGCTTTTTATCTTAAAATGTAAAATAAATCATTCCTTAATTTCTGCCAGAGGGAAAGCCGTATTCCTCATCGAATGTACTTTATTTGCTATCGGCAGCATAACTTCTTTACTCACTCGTTTTTCAAAATAATCTCTAAAACGTGTAACCATGTATTTAACAGGCCAAGCAGCGGCTTCACCAAGTGCACAAATTGTATTACCCTCAATATTATTAGCAACGGAAATAAGCAAATCTACATCCTTAACCGAGCCTTCGCCTTTTAAAATCCTATTCAAAATTTTTAACATCCAGCCGGTTCCTTCACGGCATGGAGTGCATTGACCGTAGCTTTCATGATAATAAAATTTTGTAATCCTTGCTAAAACTTTAACTAAATCAGTATCTTCGTCCATAACCATTACGCCGGCCGTTCCGATTGCAGTTCCATAAGCTTTAAGGGATTCAGCATCCATTTTTACACCTTCAATTTGGTCTCCTCTTAAGGGAGGCATTGAAGATCCGCCGGGAATTACACATAATATTTTTTTATTTCCTGGAACGCCACCTGCGTACTTATATATTAAATCAGTTAAAAAAGTTCCTGAAGGTAGTTCATAAATACCGGGATTATTTACATGTCCGCTTAAACCGTAAAGAATAGTTCCGGGATGTTTCGGTTCACCGATTTTTGAAAACCATTCCCAGCCTTTATTAATAATTGCAGGAACATTTGCAATTGTTTCAACATTATTAATCGTAGTAGGATTTCCCCACAAACCATTTTGTGCAGGGAAAGGAGGTTTAACCCTTGGATACCCGCGTTTTCCTTCTAAAGAATTCATCAATGAAGATTCTTCACCGCAGATATATGCACCGGCACCTTTATGTACGAAAATATTACAATAAAAATCCGAGCCGAATTTTTCCTTCATTTTTTCACCGACATAACCGGATTCATAAGCATCCGATAATGCTTTTTCAAAAAGCTTTATCCATTTATGATATTCGCCTCTTATATACACATAAACGGTTTTTGCTTGAATAGCATAAGCAGTAATCAAAATACCTTCGATTAATTGATGAGGATTGAATTCAAATATTTGCCTATCTTTAAATGATCCGGGTTCGCTTTCATCACCATTTATACAAAGATATTTCGGCTTATCATTGGACTTCGGCATAAAGCTCCATTTTAAACCTGTTAAAAATGCAGCTCCGCCTCTTCCTCGTAAACCCGATTTTTTTACTTGATCTATTATATCATCAGTAGATTGGCCTAAAGCTTTTTTTACTGCAGTGTATCCGCCATTCTGTTCATAAACATTTATAAGATGGAGATCTTTAATATCAGGTAAAACAATTTTTTCCATTTAGTTTTTATTTTTTAAGGATTCTAAAATTTGATCTAACTTTTGCTTATCGAGATTTTCAAAATAATCTTCATTTATGGCAATCATGGGGGCTGTACCGCAAGAACCCATACATTCAACTTCTTCAAGTGAAAACAATTTATCCCCGGTTACATCACCGTTGTCAAGTGTTAATTTAGCTTTTACATGGTTATATAATTCCATACCCCCTCTCAGCATACAAGAGACATTTGTGCAGACTTGAAGATGATATTTCCCCACCGGTTTTTGATGATACATTGTATAAAAGGTAACAACTCCTAATACATCCTCAGTAGTTATATCCAGAACAAATGCGACTTCTTTCATCACTTCCTGGGAAATCCATCCGTTTTGTTCCTGGCCTAAATATAAAACAGGCATAATAGCTGCTTGTTTAGTCGGATATTTTTTTAGGATGTTTTCAATCTTACCTAAATTTTCTTCTGTAAATTTGAATTCCATTTTTAATATGTCTCAAAAATTTTAATTTTTTTTGAATTACTTATCAGCTTCACCCATAACAGGGTCAAGACTTCCAATGATTGCAACAACATCGGAAACCATTCTTCCTTTAACAAGATGAGGTATCGATTGCAAATTAACCATTGAGGGTGAACGGATTTTACATTTCCACGGATGCCCTTCTCCATTGCTGACAAGGTAAAATCCAAGTTCTCCTTTTGGATTTTCAACAGCATGATAAATATTGCCGACCGGCGGGTTAATTCCGAAATTAACAATCATAAAATCATGAATTAGTTCTTCCATTCTGGAATAAATTTCTGTTTTCTTAGGAAGAACTTTTTTTGGCTGATTTAACAATGTTTCCCCTTGGGGCATTTTTTCTAATGCCTGACGAATTATCTTTATACTTTCTCGCGTTTCATCGGCACGTACAAAATATCTGGCTAATGAATCTCCATCCGGATAAGTAATTACTTTAAAATCAACTTCATTATAAAATAAATACGGTTGAGCTCTCCGCAAATCAAATTCAACACCGCTTCCTCTTAAACTTGGTCCGGTAAGTCCCAAATCTATTGCATCTTCACTATTAATTATTCCTACTCCATCTAATCTTTCAACAAATATTCTGTTAGTATTAAGAAGTCTCTCGCATTCATCAAGGTTATCTAAGTATTGATCCACAAACCATTTTACTTTAGCAATAGCTTCGGGTTGAGCATCGTTGGCAACTCCGCCGATGCGTGTATAACTATTTGTAAATCTTGCGCCGCATAAAATATCCCATATATCAAGAATCTTTTCTCTTTCGCGAAAGGTCCAAAGAAATACTGTCATTGCACCTACATCCATCGCAAGAGCTCCGATAGCAACAAGGTGGGATGCAATTCTTGCCAATTCAGTAATAATCATCCTTATATACTGAGCCCTAGGCGGAGCTTCTATTCCGGCAAGTTTTTCAACAGCAAGGACCCAAGCTACATTATTAGCCATAGGAGAAAGATAATCAAGTCTGTCGGTATGAGGTATGAATTCATAATAGCTCATATTTTCAGCTAATTTTTCATAACCTCTATGAAGATAGCCAAGTTCAGGAACACACCCCATAACTGTTTCTCCGTCCAGCCTAAGTAAAAGACGTAAAACTCCGTGGGTAGCTGGGTGCTGAGGTCCCATATTTAAAATCATTTCATTTTCCAAAGCATCTTCAATACTAAGATCGGTATCAGCTAATAGAGTTTCTAGTATTTTTGGATGGACATCGTCTTTATTTAATTTCTGCATAATCTCTCATTATTTTTTAGGAAGGGGAAGTGAACCCGGGATACCCATTAACGGGAAATCTTTTCTTAAAGGATGATATTCAAATTCTTCGGGCATATACATCCTTCTTAAATCGGGGTGATTATTAAATTTTATACCGTACATATCGTAAGTTTCACGTTCGTGCCAGTCAGCTGTTTTCCAAACAGAGGAGACTGTGTCAATGTTGCAATCGGATTCATCTACATTTGCTTTAAGCGCTAATCTTGAATTTAACAATAAAGAAAATATATGATAAACAACTGTAAACCTATTATGTCTTTTAGCCCAGTCAACTGCAGTAATGTCTTCACAAAGCTTAAATTGCAAATCCGGATTTTCTTTCAAAAGTGAACATACTTTTACAATATTTTTTTTATCGAGAGAAAGTGTCAGCTCTCCGCGATATTCGTTAAACACAAAATTTTCGCCGCTAAAATTATCTTTTAGCTTTTGCTCAATTAAATTTTTTAATTCCATTTGCTTAATTATTTTGAATGACTGTTAATTCAGGTAAAGGCTGATCTTGAAAGTCTTTTGCTTTTGTTCTGCCGATTTTATCTTGAATCTGAATGAGTGCATTCAGCAAGTTATCCGGTCGAGGCGGACAACCGGCAAGATAAATATCTACAGGTAAAAATTGATCGATACCCTGAACGACACTGTAAGATCTGTACATTCCGCCGGATGATGTACATGCGCCCATAGCAATAACCCACTTGGGATCAGGCATCTGATCATAAATTTTTCTAACCACATGGGACATTTTATAAGTAACCGTTCCTGCCACTATCATTAAGTCGCATTGACGCGGAGTAAATCTCATTACTTCAGAACCAAATCGGGCTATATCATATTTAGGAGCTGCAGCAGCCATCATTTCTATACCGCAGCAAGAAATTCCCATCGGCATAGGCCATACAGAATTTTTTCTAGACCATTCGATTATTGCATCTAAAGTTGTTGTAATAAATCCATCATTATTCAACTTTGCTTCTAATCCCATTTAAAACCACCTTTCTTAAACACATATAGATAGCCTAACTCAAGCACAACTAAAAATATTAACATCGAAATAAAAACAGATATACCGGCATCGCTGAACATTTTTCTGAATTCCACTGCCCATGGATAAACAAATATTACTTCCAAATCGAATATTATAAACAACATTGCTACCAAATAATATTTAACAGAGATTCTTTCATTTGTTGTACCTACAGGCTTCATTCCGCTTTCATATGTGGAAGTCTTTTCTTTATTTGGCCTTTTGGGACCGAAAATGCCGGAAGAAAAAACAGTACCTATTGCAAATATTACAGCAACTAAAATAACTAGAAATATCGGGATATATTGTTCTAACATATTTACTTAGTCTTAATTTTAATCATGCAAAACTATTTAAAAAATGACTTATAGTCAATTTTAAGAATACTATTTGTGCTTTAGTTTATTTAATTCAATAATTTTATACTTGTATTAAATAATCAAGCGGATATTTCAATTCAAGGCACTTATGGATTATCATTTCAATTTGTGATTTAGGTAAAAAAAATTATCCGGATTTTATTAATCTTATTTTAATCAATAAAGTGTTCTAAAAATAAAATAACTGTTATTGTTCATCTTTAATAAAAAAGTCGTACAGCAACTGATTACTGCTTAAGTAATGTTTTATTTTCCACGATCATTGGGCTATAATTTTTATTTTCATACTTTTTTAAAATTAAGTTTTATAATAATATTTTCATTATTTTCAAAATCAATATTTATAACAATGCGGAAGAAATTATGCGTATTCAATTTGTAGGTGCCGATCGTACAGTTACCGGTTCAATGCACCATCTGATTATTGACGGTAAAAATTATTTGCTGGATTGCGGTCTGTATCAAGGAAAAAGAAAAGAAGCCTTCGAAATAAATAAAAACTTTACTTACTTTAAGCCTTCTGAAATTGATGCGCTTATTGTTTCTCATGCTCATATTGATCATATAGGTAATATTCCAACTTTGGTTAAAAACGGGTTTGAAGGACCTATTTATTGTACTTCCGCAACAAAAGATTTGGCTGTAGTTATGTTAAGAGACAGCGCACATATTCAGGAAAAAGATGTTGAGTATGTTAATAAAAGAAGAGCTAAACAAGGTAAAAATCTTTTTGAACCGCTTTATACCACTGCAGATGCTGAGGAAGTTTTACCACTATTAAATGCAAAAAATTATCATGAAGAATTTGAAATTGATTCTGGGATTAAAGTGCAATTTTTTGATGCCGGGCATATTTTAGGTTCAGCAATTACATTTATTAAAATACAGGAAAAAAGAAAGACAATTCATTTGGGATTTTCCGGTGACCTTGGAAGACCCAATTATCCCATTTTGAAAGACCCTGAAAAAATTCCGGATGTCGATTATTTTTTATGCGAAAGTACTTATGGCGGAAGATTTCACGATCAAGTTGAGGGAACAAATGCAAAGTTAGCTGCTGTTCTAAATAAAGCAGTACAAAGAAAAGGTAAAGTTATTATTCCTGCTTTCAGTCTTGAAAGGACTCAAGAGATTGTTTATTCTTTTCACAAAATATTTGAAAATAAAACTGCTCCGAGAATTCCGATTTATGTCGACAGCCCTCTTTCAACTAATGCAACCGAGGTTTTTAGAAATCATCCCGAATGTTTCGATAAAGAAACCCATGACTTTATGCTTAAGTATGAAGATCCTTTTGGATTTAATAAATTGACTTATATAACCAATGTTGAAGATTCAAAGGCTCTTAATGGCAAAGAAGGTCCGATGGTAATAATCTCAGCTTCAGGAATGGCAGAAACCGGCCGCATTCTCCACCACCTTGCAAATAATATTGAAGACGAAAGGAATATAATTTTAATGGTCGGGTATTGCGCGGAGAACACTTTAGGCAGAAAATTAATAGAAAAAGAACCTGTCGTGAAAATTCATGGTGAAGAATACAACGTTAAAGCCGAGGTAATAGTTATAAATTCTCTAAGTGCACATGCAGATTCAAATGAATTGACGGATTATTGCAGAAATTTTAATATAGATAAAATGAAAAATATTTTTTTAGTTCACGGTGACTTTGACCAGCAGCAAAAATTTGCAGATAGGTTAAATTCAATTGGTTTTAAAAATGTAAATATTCCAAATCGAGGAGATGTTTTGGAAATTTAAAGAAAATTTATCTTGATAAAGACAATAGATGAAAAAATTCAAAAATCATCTAAACAAAAAAATCTTGCTTCGATATGCCGCATCTATTTTTGTTTTAATATTAATTTTGTTTTCAGGCTGCGATCGTTTGGTAAACACAAATCAAACCGACAACGGTATTCCCCCTGCTGTTCCTTTAGGTCTTCACATTGCTTTTGCAACCGATGGCGAGGTGGGATTAGTCTGGCAAAATAATTCGGAAGCTGATCTTCAAGACTATAATATTTATAGAAGTACGGATAGTACAAATTTTATATTAATCGGCAATTCAAACTATAATTATTATTATGACGATTCTCTTCAGTACAATGTAACTTATTATTATAGAATTACTGCTTTGGATATTTGGAATAATGAAAGTCAGCCCACGAATATAGTTTCTGCAAAACCGATAAACAGATATGCACCGAGTGCTCCTACCGGGTTATCAATAAATGCAAGAAATTTCCAAGGCAGCTTTTCAGTTTACTTATCATGGAATCCCAATTATGAAACGGATATAGCGGGATATAATATTTATCGAAGCTCAAATCAAAATTTTACTACAGACAACACTACTCTGGAAGGTTTTTCTTCCAACATAAATTTTACGGATACTTTAAATCTAATCCTTTATAGAACATACTATTATAAAATAAGAGCAGTAGACAAAGGAGGTTTGATAGGACCAGAAAGCGATCAGGTGAGCGATGCGATTTTAGGAATATCTAAATTAATTTTTCCTGCTAATAATTCGGAAGTTAATTATTTCAGCAATTTTTTAATTAAAACAATTAGCGTTCCAGCTAATTATAAAATAGTTGTTCAGGATAATATGTTTTACGGAGAAGTTTGGAGTGATAATTTCTATACTTCTTCCGTGAATGATACAATTGCTATTAATTTTAATCCGACTTATACTAACGCAGATGTACCATATTACTTGAGAATAATTACGTTTTCAGACGGCGGATATCAACCAAATGGTGTTTCGCCGCTTTATAAATTCATTATAAAACAGTAGATTTGAATTGAAGCTGTATTCATAAATTATTAAGATAAATTTTACGGCAAAAAAAATCTTTTATAAAAATTTATCCCGGCAGTTTGAAAAAGGATTTATTACTTAAAATTATTATTACAATTATCATTTCATTGATAATTCCTTTACAATCAAAAGCGCAAGATCAACTTGATAGTCTGGATTATATTCAGTCCCCTTCTCCTTTAACCTTACTATCTAATAAATTCAACAAGCAATTAAATACTTTTAATCTTAATTCAATTTTAGAAGTTAAACATACAATTGATAGAGTAAATCTTAACTTGACTGAAAATTACTATTCTACATACATAAGGTCTGCCGACAGAAGTAGCCGCGACGAGAATACATTTACAGTTTCCGGATCATATATTTTTAATCCGGTATTGAGCTTGGGAGTTTCTGCCAATAACAATATTTATTCGGACAGCCGCAGCATTGAAATTAATCAGGCTTCGGTTTCCAATACATCTTTATTTGGCCGAATAACCCCGTTTAATCCATTTACTATTGCTCCTTATTTTGGATATGAGAATAATAGACAAATTGGCGAAAGTGATAACGGTTATCTTTACGGAGGAGAAGCATTACTAAATAACCTTAATATTTCAGATTTTGATTTAAGCTCCCAAATTAAATTTAAAAATGAGGATATTTCACCAAGAAAGAATACATTTCGATACTTAAATTTTCAAGCAGCAAATTTCTTCTCAACAAGTTTTTCAAATACAATCAATTTTCAGTATTTTGAAAATCGAAAAGATTTTTATTACAAAGCGGATACCATAACAGCCAAGGAGTTTAATATTACGAACAATATTCAGAGCAGGATAGAAACAAATGAAATTCTGCTCGATACTTTAAACTACAGACACTTTCTAAATATATTTTCACTTAATATGCTTGGAAGTGTTTCATCAAGGACAATTGACAGGAATACACGCTACCGATCATTGGATATTGCCTCTCCGTCTATTTTTGATACAAAAATAAACGAATTAAAATTCGAATTGGGTTCTGTTTTAAATTATGTATCGCCTTTTTTTGAAGGCACTTTCAGAGTTGATTACTCGGAAAGAGATGAGAAGCATTTGACTAAAGATTTCCCCGGCGCTAACCAAATTTTTTACCAGGAAAGATCGGATGAAGAAAGTATTAAAAACAATACATCGAAAAGGACAATGGTTTCTATATTTGGAAATTTTAATATTTCGGAAACTGATAAGATACGGTTTAGTTTGCTGCAAAATAAATTAACTTACGACACTCCAAGCCTTCAGAACTATGATGATAGAGATGAAATACTTTCAATTGTTAGAGTTAGTTATTTAAAAATACTAAGCCCTTTCTTTTCCGTATTTTTAAATACCGAAGGTACCTTAAACCACATTGTCTATATATTTTCTGAAAGAAGTTCGAATAATAATATTAACCGCATATTAAGCTTATCTTCCGGAGGAAGATATTCGGGAAAAAATATAAGTTCTCTTAACAGTTTTGAGGTATCGGCAAATTATACAGTATACGATTTTGAGGATATTACGCAGGATTATAGGAGTTTCTCTTTCCGTCAATTTACGGCAACTGATTCTTCCAGAGTAAAATTATCCAAAGATTTAGACTTTGTACATTTCGGTTATTTAAAACTTTCTGAGCAAGGAGATTTAAAATGGGCATCTTTTTCAACACATCCGACCAGATTTTTAGAAGAAATTTACTCAGTACCGAAGTTAGTCGTTAAATACAACTCTATAGCTTACGCTCTCGGATTAAGAATTTATTCGTTGAATACGTATAATTATCAAGGATTATTAAAAGTAATAGATTCGAGATATTTAAGTATTGCTCCATTAACGGAAATCACTGTAAGTCTAAATAAATTAACATTTTACCTACTAGGCTGGTATGAATTTGTTAAAATTAATGAAGTGAGTTATCGGCAGCAAGCCAATTTGTCAATGTCGATGAATTGGAATTTTTAAATTGAATAAACAATATTTTTTATTATTTTCCCACATAAAATTTTAGGAATATTTTGGCGGACAATAATTTTTATTTAGAGATTGAAAGCGATCCTAACAATCTTATAGTAGTAGAAGAATTTGTAAATTATTTTTC
>JBJKQE010000120.1:0-6600 GCA_046705645.1 Ignavibacteriaceae bacterium
TGGCAAAACCTGAAATTCGGTTTATTAATGCATTGGGCGCCATCAAGCCAATGGGGTATAGTTGAATCATGGTCGCTTTGTTCCGAAGATGAAGAATGGTGCAAAAGGAAGATTGAAGATTATACCGAATATAAAATACAATACGAAGATCTGAAAAAAACATTTGACCCGGTTAAATTTAATCCCGCAAAATGGGCAGATGCAGCTAAGGACGCCGGGATGAAATATGTCGTATTTACAACCAAACATCACGACGGATTCTGCATGTTTGATTCGAAATTTACTAATTACAAAATTACAGATGAAGATTGTCCGTTTCATTCAAATCCAAAAGCAAACATTACAAAAGAGATTTTTAATGAGTTCAGGAAAAATAATTTTATGATCGGTGCATATTTTTCAAAGCCAGACTGGCACTCTGATTATTTTTGGTGGAAACGCTTTGCCACTCCCGATCGGAATGCAAATTATGATATAAAAAAATATCCCGAACGCTGGCAGAAATTTGTTGAATTTACTCATAATCAAATTAACGAATTAATGACTGATTATGGAAATATAGATATCCTTTGGCTGGACGGCTGCTGGGTTCGCCATTACTCGGAAAAAGATCTGGAGAAAGAAAGAGAAAATATAAATTTTAATATTTATAGAATACAGAACCAGGATATCAATATGCCGCTGATTACAAAAAATTCAAGAGCAAAACAGCCCGGATTAATAGCAGTAGATCGAGCAGTTCCCGGCCTGCAGCAAAACTATTTAACTCCTGAAAACCAAGTACCTGACAGAACACTACCCTACCCATGGGAAACGTGCATGCCTATTACTCCAAGCTGGTCATACGAACCCGGATTAGAATATAAATCAGCTAGAAAATTAATTCATCTTCTTGTCGATATAGTTGCCAAGGGAGGAAACTTTCTACTTAACATCGCACCGACAGCCGAAGGAGATTATGAAGCTGAAGCATACGACCGCTTGAAAACAATTGGTGAATGGATAAAAATAAACGGGGAAGCGATTTATAATTCACGTCCTCTTTATCCTAATAAAGAAGGAAAAGTATGCTTTACCAAATTGGATGATAAAACTGTTTACGCTATTTATCTTCCGGATGAAGGCGAAGTTATTTTTCCTTCGGAATTAAATCTTGGAAAAACAATTCAGCTGCCAACGAATATTGTCGAAATTCTAGGTACAGGGATCAAAGTTAGTGTAACTAAAAATGGAAAAAATTCGGAGATTAAATTACCGGAAAGCATTCGAAAGAATGTTCCGAATAAATATGCATGGGTATTTAAGTTTTCAACTTTAAATAAGTAATCTTATCAATCTAACAGGCGCCGTAAAATGAATACAAAAAAAATAGCTTTTACCTTTTGCTTCATAGTCTTATTTGTAATTACATCCTTTGCGCAGGAAAAATATGAGTATACAAAAGTAAAAGATTCTTTAGTGGAGAAAAAACTTGAGCAATGGCAGGGTTTAAAATTTGGTTTAATGATGCACTGGGGAATTTATTCTGAGTGGGGCGTCATGGAATCATGGACAATTTGTTCTGAAGATTGGATAAAAAGAAGAATTGATAACTATGATGAATATAAATTAAAATATGACGGACTTATAAAAACTTTTAATCCAACTGACTTTAATCCGGCAAAATGGGCAAATGCTGCAAAAGATGCCGGAATGAAATACGTAGTATTTACTACAAAACATCATGATGGTTTTTGTATGTTCGACACAAAACAGACAGACTTCAAAGTAACATCTGAAGAATGCCCTTTTCATACCAACCCGAAAGCAAATATAACAAAAGCTATATTTAATGCTTTCAGAAAAAAAGGTTTTATGATCGGAGCTTATTTTTCTAAAGCAGACTGGCACAGTAATGATTATTGGTGGCGGAATTTTGCAACACCGGATAGAAACGTAAATTATGATATCAAAAAATATCCAGAACGCTGGCAGAAGTTTGTACAGTTTACTCATAATCAAATTGATGAGCTTATGACCGGATATGGAAGGATTGATATTCTCTGGCTCGATGCAGGCTGGGTGCGTCATTATACTGAAGAACAGCTAGAAGCGATATGGGAAAAACATGATTTCAATGACTATCGTATCCAGGATCAGGACATAGACATTGCTTCCATTGTTAAAGATGCTCGGACCAAACAACCGGGCTTAATTGTTGTTGACCGTACCGTACATGGACCTTATGAGAATTATCTTACACCGGAAAATACGGTTCCGAAAACTGTTATACCATATCCGTGGGAAACATGTATGCCGATGAGCAACAGCTGGGCATACAGTCCTGACGCTCATTATAAATCAGCAAGGAAATTAATTCATCTTCTTGTAAACATTGTTTCCAAAGGCGGAAATTTTCTATTAGATGTTGGACCGGATGGAAAAGGTGATATCGACAGCACTGCATATGTAAGACTCAAAGAAATCGGTGAGTGGATGAAAGTTAATAGCGAAGCAATATATTACACTCACCCGGTTGAACCGTATGAGGATGGGAAAGTACGTTTCACTCAATTGAAAGACGGAACAACATTCGCAATTTATCTTGCAGATAAAGACGAGAACACCTTGCCTCAAAAAATTATTCTGACAAAATATTGTCCTTCGCAAAATTCTAAAATAGAACTATTGGGAACGAACGGAAAAATAAATTGGCATAAATCAGGCGAAGGTTGTGAGATAGAGATTCCTGATGCTGTCCGAAATAATATTCGGGGCAAATATGCATGGACTTTTAAAATAATTAAATAATAAAAATTGTAAAACTATTGTTTGATTTTAATTACCGGTGCGATATGAAAACTTTTATCCTTTTTCTTTTTACTTTATTATTCATCTGTAAAGCTGATGCTCAGAACAAACCGGAAGGTAATTTCGTTATCATCAATCCGGGAGACACTCTTGAACAAATTATCCGGAAAGCAGCAAATGTTACGCCTTCCGAACGCCAGTACAATTGGCAAAGGATGGAGTTTATTGCATTTATTCATTTCGGCATAAATACATTTGCTAATTTGGAATGGGGACATAAAGATATGGATATAAGTAAGTTTAATCCTAAAGACATAAATGTTAACCAATGGGTAAAAGTATTAAAAGATGCTGGG
The DNA here is from genome assembly GCA_046705645.1 of Ignavibacteriaceae bacterium. Taxonomy (GTDB): domain Bacteria; phylum Bacteroidota; class Ignavibacteria; order Ignavibacteriales; family Ignavibacteriaceae; genus FEN-1297. The sequence continues at coordinate 3,147 of JBJKQE010000120.1, forward strand.
ATGAAAGAAATAATTCTTACTGCAAAACATCACGACGGTTTTTGTTTGTGGCCTACAAGATTCAACAACTACAATATTTCCGAAACACCATTTGAAAACGGTAAAGGTGATATCGTAAGAGATTTATCAAGGGCTTGCCATAAAGCAGGACTTAAATTCGGAATTTATTTATCACCTTGGGATATGCATGCAAAAACTTACGGCACTCCGGCATACAATAAATATTTTGAAAATCTATTAACAGAACTTTTAACAAATTATGGAAGGATCTCAGAGGTTTGGTTTGACGGAGCAAACGGTGAAGGACCTAACGGTAAAAAGCAAGTTTATGATTGGCATGGATATTACAAACTTATTCGTAAACTTCAACCTGATGCAGTAATATCCATAATGGGTCCGGATGTCCGCTGGGTCGGAACAGAATCCGGCTATGGAAGACAAACAGAATGGAGCGTTCTGCCTGGCTCAAGCAGCAGCCTTATAAAAATTGCATCTCATTCACAGCAAAAAGCATTGGATAATGCTTTCATTCCTAAAGATTTAACAAGTGAAGATTTAGGAAGCAGAGAAAAAATTGAGCATGCAAAAAATTTAATTTGGTATCCTGCGGAAGTCGATGTTTCTATACGACCGGGATGGTTTTATCATAAAAGTCAGGATGAACTTGTTAAGTCCCCTTACAAGCTTGTTGATATTTACTATAATTCGGTTGGCTTAAATGATGTTCTGCTTCTTAACGTTCCACCCGATAAAAACGGCTTAATTACAAAATACGATATTAAAAGTCTAGTGGGAATGCGTTATTTGCTTAATGAAACTTTTAAAACAAATTTAGCTGCAAAAGCTTCAGCAAAAGCTTCTAGCGAAAGTAATGGTCATGAAGCCAAATATATATTAGATAAAAATTATAAAACTTATTGGACGACAAGCGATACTGCCAGTACCGGCAATATAGAAATAAACCTGGGCAGCAAAAAATCTTTCAACCGGGCAATGCTGCAGGAAAATATTTTGGTCGGACAGAGGATTGAAAAATTTCATCTTGAATATTGGAACGGACAGCAATGGGAAATTTTTGCCGAAGCTACAACCATAGGTTATAAAAGACTACTCAGATTCCCTGCCGTTACTACAAATAAAGTTAAAATTATTATAGATCAGTGCCGTACTAATCCGACGCTTTCATCTTTCGGTTTATACATGGCTCCTCCTAAAGTTAATTTTATACCTGATGGAGGAAGCTTTGCGGACAGCATTCAATTTAAATTATCTAGTGATAGAAATGATACAAAAATCTACTACACCCTTGATGGAAGTATACCCGAAACAAATTCACTAAAATTCACAGGCGATAATATCACTTTAACAAATACTACAACAGTAACAGCAGTTGCTATTTCAAATAATGGGATAAAAAGTCTTCCTGTAAGCGCAAGTTTTAATAAAGCTAAATATAAGATCAAATATAATTCTCCCTATTCTCAAAAATACCCGGGAAAAGGACGTTATACTTTAATAGACGGAGTTAAAGGCAGCATAAATTATAATGACGGAAAATGGCAAGGCTTTGAAGGTTCAAATTTAGATGTCATAATCGACTTGGTAAAATTAAAAAAGATAAAAGAAATTTCTACTTCATTTTTAAGCGATGTAAATTCATTTATTTTTCTTCCAAAATCAGTCGAATATTCGTTTTCAATTGACGGGAAAAATTTTAAAAGTCCAAGTGAATTAAAAAATAATATTCCGGATAAAAATACAGAAACGTTTATCCATTCATTTGATTTAAAAGTTAATAATATTCAAGCGAGATTCATTCATATAAAAGCCGAAAATATCGGAGTCTGCCCTCCGTGGCACAAAGGTGCCGGTGAAAAAGCCTGGATATTCTGCGACGAAATTAGTGTAAAATAAATTTTCTTATTTAATATTGATTTCACAACGCTTAACTAAAGTAAAGGAATAGATGGGAGAATAAATAAAAATTGAAATATATTCATATAATATTTTTGTTCATATTAGCAATCAATATTTTTTTATTTGCGCAGCCTTTAAATAATTCAGATGTCCAAGTAATTTTGGATAAAGCGATTTTTCCGTTGAACAGTTTAGGTTCATGTCACGCAAGTACAATTGTTGAAACAACACCCGGAACTTTTTTAGCGGCATGGTTTGCCGGTTCACATGAAGGCGCCGATAATGTCGGTATATGGTCTTCAATATTCCATAACAATGAATGGACAAAACCGGTTGAAATTGCAGTAGGAAAAGATTCTTCGGGCAAGCAGCTTCCCTGTTGGAATCCTGTTCTATTTAAAACAAGAAAAAATAAACTAATTTTATTTTACAAAGTCGGTGTCAATACACGTCAATGGTGGGGAAATTTTATATGCTCTTACGATAACGGAAAAAGCTGGACACTACCTAATAAATTACCCGCAGGCTTTCTAGGTCCGATTAAAGACAAACCGATAGAACTTACAAATGGGAATATTCTATGTCCCTCAAGTACTGAAGCAATGGATGGTGAATGGTCTATTCACCTTGAAATTACAAACGAAGATCTCTCAAAATGGGAAAAAATTGAAATTCCATCCGACAGTTCAATAGGCGTTATTCAACCAACCATATTAAAACATCCCGATGGGAAATTACAAATGCTCTGCAGGAGCAGGCAAAATTCAATTTATCAAACATGGTCTGAAGACAACGGATTGCATTGGAGCAAACTTAAAAAGACGATGCTGCCTAATCCAAACTCCGGTATTGATGCAGTCACTCTTGATGATGGAAATTTTGTTTTAGTCTATAATCCTTTACATCACGGTCAGGAATGGTTTAATGGCCGCAATATTCTAAATGTAGCAATTTCCAAAGACGGCGAGAATTGGAAGGATATTTACCAGCTTGAATATCATAAAAAAGGTCAATATAGTTATCCCGCTGTTATTGAAGGCTTGGATAAATTAATTCACATTACATATACTTACGACAGAAAAACTATTCAATACGTAGTTCTTAAAATAAATTAAGAATAATAAAATTAAATATTATAAAATCCATTAGGAAGTTATTAAAATGTTTAAAAATAAAACTTCATTATTCATAATAATATTCTCCTTCATTTTGATTACGAGGATTTTTTGTTATCCGGCAGTCTCTAAGAATCAAAACAGCACAAAAGAAAATCAAGCTATGTTTCGATTTAATCCGACCGAAAAATTTCTGCTTGATTACGGATGGAAGTTTCACTTAGGAGATGCTTGCTCTATTAAAGGAGATTTCGGATATGGTTCCGAAGAAACTTTTGCAAAAGCAGGCGAAACCAGCGGGCCTGCCAAAGGAGATTCTTCAAGAACAGGCGGCTTCTTTGCCGATTCATCATGGCGGACTGTAAATCTCCCGCATGATTGGGCAGTTGAATTGAATTTCGTTCATGTTAATAATAATACAT
>JBJKQE010000121.1:0-16899 GCA_046705645.1 Ignavibacteriaceae bacterium
TTTTTCTAATTCAATATTAAGCTTGTTAGATTATAGAGTTGTCAAAAAAATGTAAAAGGGGTGTAAAAGAATAGTCAAACATAACAGAAATAATTAAGCTTGGAATTTTAGAAAATACAATTAAAATTTTTGTCCGAAATTAAAATAAAATCCTGTAGTTTCTTTCCGTTAACCAATTTCTAACCTGATCACATAAGTATCCATATAAAAACGAAGTCCAAACACAGGGTTATTTGGCCAGTTTTTAATATCCATCTTATAAATCGAATGCCAGACTTTCCCGGCATCGAACCCAAGAATTCCCCCAAAGCGCCAGAAAATCGGAAATCTGATTTCGGCGTTAACAAGTGCCACAGTTTTATCTAGAAATCTATCTTGCGGATACCCTCTTAACGTATTGTTTCCTCCTATTGAGAGAAGAGTCTGGACAGGCAAGTTGTTGCCGGTTAAAGTTTGCAGTCCGGTTCTGAATGCAAAAACGGTATTAGGATAAAACAACGTTGTATAATACTGAAGCCAGCCTGCGTATCTGACAAATGAGGTGTTTGTAAAAGATAATTCCGGAGCATACTCAGTTTCGCCTAATAAAACCAAACCTTTGGAAGGATTAATAAAACTGTTTCTTGTATCGTACCTAACGGAAAGATTAATTGAGCTGAAATTTGATTTTGAGGAACTAAGTCCGGAAGGCTGAAGCAGCAATTTGCTTGTATCTGAGAAATTAAAATTTCTAACGGTTTTATATTTTAAACCGAATTGACCGATAATATTATTTGAAAATCCACGGCTCAAATTTAAATCAATTTCAAGCGGCTCCTTAGTGTATTCTTCAAGATCATTGAAACTTGATTTGTTACCAGTGCCAAAGAAGCTGTTTCTTATGTATTTGTCATAATCCACAATAAAATCCAAAGCCAGAGGATAAACTTTACCCTGGCGAAGTTCAAAGTCAGGAAGAGAGAAAACAAACCTATACCACCTTTCACCTTTAGTGCTGTTGAAAAGAGTTATATCGAAGGATTCATTATGCTTAATTAAATTCAAAAAGAATGCTTTTGAGCCGTATCCGAAACCGACATCGGTATCGTATGAAATTATCGGCAGCGGTTCAACCGTACGATCTTCTGACGGTACTAAATAGTCGAATTCTTTTGGTGTATTTTTTATAACATTTGAAATATTTATTTCACTCATTACACCAAAATGATCTGATGTATGAATTCCATCTGAAGCTGAATCAAAAATTATTTTGTAATTCTTAACGTCAGTTTTATTAAAATGATGATCAAGCAATAAATAATCAATTCTTCTTGGTACTGAATCATAAACTGCACCAAGGACATTATAACTTTTTAATTTATTTCCTTCAGCATCACTTAATTTGGTTGAGAAATTTATGTTTTCATTTTTACCAGTATCCCAGGTGTAAATATCGGATGAACTATCATTAAAAAAAGTATCGATTAATTTATTCTCTTTAATAAAAGAGCTTATCTTTTCATTAGTAGATGCGGTATTAAAATCGCCCCCGATAATATAAGGATACTCAGAAGGTAAGTCTTTAATTCTTTCAGTTAATTCTTCAAATTCAATATTCTTTTTTTTAATTTCTTCATTCCATTTTTCAATAACTTCGGAAAATTCTTCTTTACCAATGAAATTCTGTTTACAATAATTTTCATATTTTATTCGTATTGATGAATCGGATGGGACGTTTGCATTTAAATGAGTATTGATTAAGTAAAATGCCGATCCTTCGACTTTAATTTTCCCAACAAGAGCAAAATTAGACTCATTAAAATGGAATGATATTAAATCTCCAAATAGCCCAAATGGCCCGCCAAGTTTCCATGTATTTATATAATTTAATTTTAATTTCTGGTCTGCTATAATAGCTATTCCTTCTTTGAAATTTGAAGGCATTCCCACCGACCAAAACTTAATACCTGCATTGCATACTTGATGTATTTCGTCAAATGAAAGTGAATCGGCAAGTCTTTCGGCATATTTATCTACCGGATTTGCTTCCTGCAAAAAAATTATGTCCGGCGAAATTTCCCTAATTTTCTTTAATAGGATTATGAATCGTTCTTCTCTTCTTTCAGGTGATTCATATTCTCCCATTATGAAGAAACCATTATAATCAAGCCCGGACCAAACGTTTATGGTAATAATCTTTATACTTCTTGTTTGTGCAAAGGAAATTGAAGTTAGCAAAAAAATAATAGTTAAAATTTTCAAATCTATCCTCAACTTATAAAAAAGTGTTAACACAAATTTTTAAGTTTTTTACTAAAAACCATTTATAATTATTTATGCGGCAAAAATGAAAATTTTGCCAATAGGAACATATTATAGATACTGTAATCAGATATAATTTTTTTCACACGAATACTTGAAATGTTCTCTGCATTCAAGAAAAATGTAAATCCCTTTATTGATTGATTAGTATGAGAATATTTACCGAATATAAATAGTAAAATTAAAGGAAGGCTGTAAAATTTTAAGTACATTTTTCTTCTCCTTTTTAATCATAAATTTTAAATTCAATGGTATTATACTGAAATGCTTATATCGTTTTGTCATAGAATTGTCAAAACTATTTTATTTTTTGGAATTTAAAATTTTAAATAATTTCGATCTCTATAATGAATTCATTAGGTAAATATTTATATTCATGGTGTATTTTTATGTAATTTATTACTATAGCCAATAAGGCTGCTGTTATTTCTATATCGATTATTATCCGAAGCAAATCCTAGTTTATTTTTTATTATCGATTTGTTCGATGCTGCCTTCAACAATTTTGTAATAATCATTTTTATAAAAGTTTTTCATGCCTCAAATTAAATTTGCGAATAAGTTAAAAGAATAATGTTTTTGTTAAGGATATATAATCTTTTCTTAACTTCGTTAAAACAAATTATATTTAATCGATTTTTATTCCATAATTTTTTTCTTAAAGAAATATTTTAATTTTTGTAATTATTATCTAAGGATATATAAAAATTATGACCGCACCAAAAAATTTAGCAGCAATTGACATAGGTACTAATTCCTTTCATTTGATTGTAGTTCGTGTAAAGAAAGATGGGAATTTTGAAATAATAGACAGAGAGAAAGAAGTAATTCGTCTCGGCGAAGGAAGTGCGGGCGACATAAAATTAATAAAAACGGAAGCTTTAATCAGAGGTGTGGAAGCTTTAAAAAGATTTAAAGGAATAGCCGATTCTCACAATGCAAGTTTGCGCGCGATAGCTACCAGTGCAGTTAGAGAAGCTCATAATAGAAATGATTTTATGGAACAGGTTTTTCATAAGTGCGGGATAAAAATCGAAGTAATTAGCGGAATTGAAGAAGCTCGATTGATTTATTTGGGTATTCTTAAAGCGGTCCCTGTTTTTGAAAAAAAAATTTTAATGGTGGATATCGGCGGTGGCAGCACGGAATTTCTTGTCGGGAAAAAAAGTAATTCAATTGTATCTCTCAGCATGAAGATCGGTGCTGTGCGTTTAACTCAAAAATTTTTCCCCGATTTCAAGACTAATAAAATCCGTGTACAAAATTGCAGGGAATGGGTTGAAGGTGAATTATATCAAGTTGCCAGTTCATTTAAAAAAGAAAACTATCAGCTGTGTGTGGGCTCTTCCGGAACAATTATGTCTGCAGGGTTAATGATAAATGCTTTAAGAAATAATTCTTCATCCGGCAACGGAATTCTAAATAATTTTGCATTCACAACAGAAGAATTGGATGAAATTGAAGAGATGGTTCTGAGTAAAAAGACAACAGAAAAGCGGAAAAAAATTCCCGGTATTGATGAAAAGCGGGCTGAGATTATTCCTGCCGGAATAATCATTTTAAAAACAATCTTTAATCTTTTTAAGATCAATAAAATGATCATTTCCGGATATGCACTTCGTGAAGGTATTATTATAGATACAATGCAAAAACTGCATGCTAATTCATCCAAACCCAGCTTTGAAGATATAAGAAAAGAAAGTGTAAGCAATCTTGTAAAATCATACCGCAACGATATTTCACATAGTAAACACGTTGCAAAACTTTCCCTCAAGTTATTCGACCAGCTTAAAGAATTACATTTGCTTGATGAAAACAGCAGGGAATGCTTGGAAGCAGCATCTATTCTCCACGATATCGGCTATCATATCTCGCATGCAAATCATCACCATCACAGTCTTTATATAATTAGAAATAGTGAATTGCTTGGATTTAATGAAAACGAGATAAATATTATAGCTCACACTGCAAGATATCACAGGAAAAGTCATCCGAAATCCAGTCATCAGGAATTTAATTCTTTGTCGCCTGAAATCCAGATGATAATAAAAAAATTAGCAGCAATTCTCCGTTTAGCAGATTCTTTTGATAGAACTCATAGAAAACTAATAGAAGATTTGCAGGCAACTGTAAATGATAAAACGGTAGAGATTCAGTTGTTCTGCAGCAACAAAAAGCCTGATATTGAATTATGGAACCTCGAAAGAAGAAAAGGTTTGTTTGAGGAAGTATTTAACAAAAAAATAGTTGTAAAATATTGTTAATAAAAACAACACCATTTACATTTCCTAACATCTATAAAAATTCGCTGCTATCATACAGAAATATTTATATCATGCTCTTTAAAATTGTCCGAATTCAATTATAAAATTATCAATTGATTTAATTTTATTAACATACCTAATCTCCCTCTTCCTCATTTTGACAATATCAGTTTCATTGTATCAAAAAACTTATCTCTTTCATATTCCTCGTTTGGTTAAGCAAAATGAAAATAAAAAAAATCAAGTAAGTTAAAATTTTCAAACCCTTTAATTTTAGATTGGAAGAGTGTGCATAATTTTTATACACACACTCCTTAAAATACAATCATAATTATTTAGGCAGCAATATCGAAAATCCAAGCAGTAAACCTACGTTGGAAATGCTATAATCCGTACTATAACTATAATAACCTGAATATTCATCAGTCCATTTATGATTGCGATAATTAACTTCGGCGTGAATTATTACATTTGATGTGATTAAGTATTTAACTCCGGCTCCTAGGTTTAATACTTTTACATTAAAATCATTTGACTGTAAAACAGGAGCATTGTTAAAGTATGGAATTTCAATTGAGTTTGCCAAACCATAACCCCCATGAGCAAATAATGCTGTACGTGAACCCGGAATTAAATAAGTATATCCTAAGTTAAATAGAATATATTGTGAAGGTTTAGACTTTTCTATCGCAATAAGCCCAAATTCAGCTTCGATAGAAAATCCATCGGTAATATAGTAACCGGGGGTAAATGAAATGTCCATAGTATTCCTAGATTCTGAATTGGGACTTGAACCAAAATAAGGAGAATTTGTAGAATTTTCTACCGTCATAGACGAAAAGGAACCTGAGAAAGAAAACTCAAAATCCCCGGTTTTATACTGTGCTTTTATTACTGAGGCACTTATTAAAAATAAAAATGAACTGATTATAAAAAGCGTTTTCATAATTTCACTCCCTTATTTTAATTATAAATTTTTCAATAGGAACTTATACATGACTGAAATTCCAGATGTCATTAAAATGTAAAATGGAAGTAAAAATTATGTCACAAATTCAGTTTAATTATTTCTTCATTTTATGCAATCTATATATGCTTATCCTTTGCATTAACTTTAATTGATACAATTGTCATATCATCGGTTTGGAAAAATCCTGAACTAAATTTTTGAATTTCACCAAAGCATTTGTCAACTAAGCCAAGTGAACTATTATCCGTACTTATAAACCATTCCTTCAAACGGGAGATACCGTAAAGCTTACCTTCCGGATTAGTACTTTCAATAACTCCATCGGTAAAAAGTAAAAAGGAATCCCCATCTTTTAATTCGATCTTCTTTTGATGAAGACTTTTAAAAAAAAGTTCTTCGAGAAAACCTGATATAAAAGTTCCCGGTGTTGTAATTGTATGAACTTTATTATTTCGTTTTAATAGAAGAGGAGTGTGCCCTGCCCTGGCAATTTCTACAAAAAAATTATCTAAATCAAAAACTAAGGCAATGGCAGTTACAAAGACTAATGATTCTAAAGTCGATCCTAAATATTTTTGTAGAACTATTAGTATATCTTCAGCATTAATAATTTTTTTAGCCGAAGATTGTAATATTCCCTGCATTTTCTGGACACAAAGAGCAGCCGGCATTCCTTTTCCGGCAACATCGGCAACTATTACTCCAAGCATATTATTTTGCAATTTTACAAAATCAAAATAATCACCTCCTACGTAAGTAGAAGCCAGCATTCTGCCGTAAATGTCTAAACCTTTAATACCCGGGCTTTCCCTGGGCAGTGAATTTAACTGAATATCTCTAGCAATTTTAACTTCATTTTCCAAAACTTTTGCCCGGCCCATTATTTTTTCAACGGACTTTAAGGAATTGTTAATTCTAATTAATAACTCCTTTGCACTAAACGGCTTAGATATATATTCATCCGCACCGAATGAAAGTCCGGTCAAACGGTTGCCGGTTCCGGAAAGTGAAGTGGTCATAAAAATTGGAAAAGTAAAACCTTCCCTTTTTAGTTTGTCACATATTTGAAATCCGTCCAATGATGGAAGCATAACATCCAAAACTAAAAGATCCGGTAATATTGATTTTGCTAATGAGTATCCCCTTAATCCGTCTGTTTCACTGAATACTTCATATCCTTCCATTTCGAGAATTTCAGTGAGACCTTTTTTAATTAAAACATCATCTTCAATTAAAAGTATTCGTTTCATTAAGAAACTTACATAACAAATTTATAGCCGCTTTTATGCAGGGTTAATAAATGAACAGGTTCCGTAGAATTTTTTTCTATTTTTTTTCTAAGTGTCAAAATATAATTGTCAACCGTACGGGTTGTCGGAAATGCTTCATATCCCCAAACATCATCTAGCAATTGTTCCCTTGTAACCACTTCCCCTTCCCTTTCAATTAAATATTTTAAAACCTTAAACTCCAGAGCAGACAATCTTAATTGTGCTTTGTTTTTAAAGGCTTCCATTTTTTTAAAATCTATTTTAATATCATCAAATGAATATTCCTCAATTTCTTTTACAACATTGTTTTTTCTGCGCAATATGGCTTTTATTCTTGCTAAAAGCTCCCTCAAGCTGAACGGTTTAGTAACATAATCGTCTGCTCCGATTTCCAGGCCAAGCACTTTATCGATTTCTTCTTTTTTACTTGTTAACATTAAGATTGGAGTATTTATGCCTTCTTTTCTTAGATCACGGCAAATTTCAAATCCGTCCTTATTCGGAAGCATCAAGTCTAAAATAATTAAATCAATATTTTGAGATTTGGCAAGATTAAAGCCTGCATCTCCATCCATAGAAGATGATACTTTATAACCTTCTTCTTCAAGATTAGTTGTTAGACCTTTAAGAATTGCCGGATCGTCTTCAATTATCAAGATCTTTTTCAATTTAAACCTCCAATTGAAATGATAAAATAAATCTGCACCCGACATCCGGAATATTTTTTACAATAAACTTACCGTTATGAGCAGACATAACTTGGTTCACTAAAGTTAAACCGATGCCGCTCCCGGATATATTTCTGTTTCTGGAATTATCTGCTCTAAAATAAGGCTGTATCAATCTATTTAATTCATCTTCACAGAGACAGCTTGATCTGTTTTCAAAATTCATATTAATTTCATCATTCTTTTTCTCTAATGAAATAATGATCTTTTTGGGTACGGAAGAGTACTTAATGCCATTCGATAAAAGATTTATTACTGCGCCCAGAATAGAATCGGAATCTCCGTTTATAATACATTCACCTTCATAAATATTGAGATCAATATCGCATTTTTCAATCTTTAATTGGTATGACATTAAATGAACAGCATAATTGAGCAATGATTTTAAATCTATTTCCGTGAAATGATATTCCTTTACTCCTCTTTCAATTTTAGAAAGGTCTAAAACATTTTCAATTAAGCGGCTAAGTCTGTCGCACTCACCTTCAATTATTTCAAGATATTCATCGGCTTTTTTAGTTTCTAAATTTTCTTTCAAATGCAGCATTTCAGCAAACATTCTTATAGAAGTTAACGGCGTTTTCAATTCATGAGAAACACTGGAAATGAAAAATGATTTTAGCTCATTCATTTCCTTTAACTTTTCTTTTAACAATTGCTCTCGAATAAGATTCTCCTGGAGCTTAATTCTCTCAAGTGTGATCCCGGCCTGTGATGTGATTTCACTTAACAGATCAATATCTTCAACAGTAAACCTTGTATCCGATTTTTTTTCACCTAAAACAAAAAAGCCGAGCAACTCATTATTAGTTGAATGAATCGGAAATACCACAGCCATTCCCCAGCGCCGGAATACTTTGTTATCTCCAACCTCTATAGGAATTCCCGTTTCAACTTTGTCTTGCAGAGCAACGGGCTGCTGCAAAGTTGTTTTTAGTTTTTTTCTGTCTAAAAAAACCCCTCTATTCTCTAGAAATTCGAAATTGCGGTGTGCAGCTAGCTGCAGCCTGCTTGTATAGGGATTAAATAAAAAGAATCCCATTTTATCAACGGGAATAATTGCATCATTCTGTTCAACTATTTTATTTGCAAGTGAATTTATATCGTTGCAATTATTTATTTCACTTAAAAATCTTCTTGAAGCAATTCTAAAATCATAGTGTACTCTGAAAAATTTTTTATCGACAAACTTTTGAACTCTTAATTTGGCAGGCTGAAAAAGAAATAACATAATTAGAGCGGCAACGGTAGTAGAGAAATATTCGGTCACATTTTTTATCGAAAAAGAAATAATTAAAATTATAAGGACATAAAGTATTCCCAATAAAGCTATAGCAATTAAATAAACTACACTGCGCCTTATTATAAGATCGATATCAAGAATATGATATTTTAGAATTGCAATAGCAAAAGAAACAGGAATTGACAGCATAAAGATTACAATAATTTCTTCCGGGAGTAAGCCGTAATACATAATTGCCTGCGGAATTACCCAGAAAGCAGCATAACAAAATGGTCCGACGAAAAACCCAAACATAATCCATCTTAATCTCTTCTTATCTGCTAAGCTCTTGGATGTTTTATATGAGTGAATAAAATTTACTATTCCACCGACAATACAGATAACTAAGAATACACGACACAAATTATACACAGTTAAAAAATACTGAATACTTCCGACAGAATTTTTTACCGATATATTGATAAATGAAAACGCTGCCAAAAATCCTAGAACTAAAGAAAAAGCATATAAAAACCAATAAATTTGAATTGGTACTTTTTTTTCACGCGGGAAAAGAAATGTGAAATGAATAAATAGTACTGGAGCTAATGGCTCTGAAATTGAAAAAATTATCCAAACCATAGTTCCGATTATTTTAGGATGGAAGTTATAATTCCCCCACGTCATCATAATTATTGCAGCCGTAGCTACCATAACCCAATGAAATAACCGCGAAGATTTATTCTCCGGTTTTTTGAGAAATACAAAAATTCCAATCGTTAAAAAAATTATTCCTACTAAGAATGCAGAAATTAAATACGATAAATTGTAAAAACTGACAAGCTTAACTTTAAATACTTGAATGCTGCCTTTTTTTAAATAATCAATATTAACCGATGAGCTTGGTTTTATACCATCAAGGTAAACTTCCACTTGTTCTTGAGATGTAAATCGGTTCCCGTTTATTGAAATTACAGTGTCCCCAGTTGCAATATTAAAGCCTTGCTGCTTAACTTCTTTAACTATTAAATTGGAATTACCGGATTCAAAATTTATCGGGAGGTCAACTTTCAGATAAATGTGGTATATCCCGAAAATACAAAATACCAGAACAACGAAGTCGGTGAGAAGATAAAGTAATATTTTTTTATTTCTATCCTGCAAAGTATCCCCTATAAAATAAAAACTTTTAACAGAATTAAATTTAAAATATTTGTTAAAACTTAACTAAAAGAGAAATTAGTCGCAATTAAAAATATTATTAAAAAAAATGATATAAAATACTTTTTTCATTACTTTTAATTTATAAATTTAAGTCAACATCTTTGAAAGAGAAAAATGAGAAAAGTACTTTATCCGGGCACTTTTGACCCAATTACAAACGGCCATATAGATATTATTAGGAGAGCCAGAGAATTATTCGATGGAGTTGTAGTTACTGTAGCAATAAATCCGGGTAAAACTCCTTTATTCTCCGTAGAAGAACGGGTTGAAATGATTAAAGAGAGTGTTAAAGATTTTGATAATATTTCTGTTGATTCCTTTAACGGGCTCGTGGTTGACCATGCTCATCAAGTTGGAGCCGTAGGCATAATAAGAGGTTTAAGAGCTGTGAGCGATTTTGAATATGAATTCCAGATGGCTTTAATGAATAGAAAACTTGCAGGCGATATATCAACGGTTTTTCTAATGCCCCATGAAAAATATACTTATCTTAACTCATCTATCGTAAGAAACCTAGCGAGTCTAAATAGTGATGTGAGTGATTTTGTTCCGCTTATTGTACAAAATGCTTTAAAGAAAAAATTTTCCAAGTAATGATTTAAATAAAAAAACAAGCATCTTAAAATATGTAATAACTGATTTAGTAAATCTTATTTTAACCTATAGAATAAATTAATTTTTAATAGATAAAATGTTATTTGGTTTTTTGAATAATTATTAGTTTTAAATTTAATCAGACATATTCATCGGCACTTCTTATTAAAATCACTTTTATTTAGAAATAAATTTATTAAATTTGCGTTCAAATTTTTTTACTTCCGTTAGTGCGGTAAGCTTCCTAAAATTAAAATAAAACGGATAAAATATGTTTATTACCTGCTGAAAGACTTTCGGCAGGAGTGATGAATTGGACAATAAAATTTGGATTTGAAATATAAATATAAATTATGAGAGGTTAATAATTGAATAAATATTCGAAAATTATATCATCGATTGAAGAAAGTAAGACTATGGCAATTTCTTCTTTAGTGAAGAAATTAAAAGCAGAAGGAAAAAATGTTTTAAGCTTTAGTGCCGGAGAACCGGATTTCCCTACGCCGGAATTTATTAAGCAAGCAGCTATTAAAGCAATAAATAATAATTTTACCCGCTATACTGCTAATGAAGGTTACCCTGCTTTATTAAATGCAATCGTTGAGAAATTTTCTAAGGATAATAATCTTGAATTTAAGCCTCAGAATATTATAGTTTCCGACGGAGCCAAACACTCATTATATAATTTACTAATGGCTGTTTGCAATCCCGGCGATGAAGTTATATTCCAGTCGCCGTACTGGGTAAGTTATCCGGAAATGGTAAAACTTGCACAAGCTAAGTCCGTAATTCTCAATGCCGGCGTTGAACAAAATTATAAGATTACGCCTTCTCAGTTAAAAAAAGCTATTACTCCTAAAACAAAAGTATTTCTTTTTAATACTCCGTCAAATCCTACCGGCGCCGTTTATAGTAAAAATGAAATACTTGCTTTGGCGGAAGTTTTAAAGGATACAAATATTTTTATCATATCTGATGAGATTTACGAAAAAATAGTTTTTGACGGGGAAGAACATTTTAGTATCGGCAGTATTGATTATCTGAAAGACAGAACAATAACCGTTAACGGCGTAAGCAAGGCATATGCAATGACCGGCTGGCGTATCGGTTATGCAGGCGGGAATGCCGAAATTATAAAGCTTGCCAGAAATCTTCAAAGTCATTCCACTTCAAATGCATCTTCAATTTCACAAGCTGCAACTTTAGCAGCTTTAACGGAAGAAACAAATGAAATAGAGGATATGGTCGAAAAATTTAAAATAAGAAGAGATTATATACATGATTCATTAAATAAAATTGAAGGCATTAATTGTCCGCTGCCGAAAGGTGCATTTTATGTTTTTTACGATGTAAGCAATTATTACGGCAAACATATGAACGGCTATGATATTAAAGACTCAGCTTCATTTTGTAATTATCTATTAACCGAACAAAGTGTCGGCTTAGTACCCGGTGTAGCCTTCGGAAATGACCATTGTGTTAGAATGTCTTATGCATGTTCAATGGAAGAGTTGAGCGAAGGAGTGGAAAGAATAACCAAAGCGTTAAACAAATTGAAGTAAGTTAAACAATTTTTTTAGATTTAGTTTTTTATAAAAAGCTGTAAAGATTTATGAAGTTGTTCAACAGGCATCTTTTCGCCGGTCCAAAGCTCAAAAGATTTTGCCGCCTGCAGCACAAGCATTTTAATTCCGTCTAATGCCGTTGCACCTCTTGAAGCCGCCATTTTGAGCAACTGGGTTTGAGGAGGATTATAAACAAGATCAAGGACTATTTGCTCTCTTGTAAAAGAGTTTTCCAAATTGGTAATTATATCATCGGAGTCCGGAAACATACCTACAGAAGTAGCATTGACAATTAACTTGGAATTCTGAAAAACTTCAACTAAATCCGGGGGGAAAAGCTCTTTGGTTTTAAAATTATCAAATCTCATTTTATCAATAAAGTAATTTTTTAACGACTCCGCTCTCTGTTCGGTTCTATTTACTAAAAAAATGGTACTAGGCTTAAAGTGTCTAATCAATGTGTAGATTACAGCCCTGGCAGCACCGCCGGCGCCAACAACGCAAGCTTCATTCCCGGTTATCTCTTCTTTATAAGGAAGAAGAGTTTCATATACTCCGTTCACATCCGTATTGTATCCATTTAGTTTTCCCAAATCATTTACCACGGTATTTATCGCTCCAATTATTGAAGCTTCTTCGGAAACATTGTGCATTAGCTGCACAATATTTTCTTTATGAGGAATAGTCACGTTAAATCCTTTTACACCGATAGCGACCATACCTTTTACCGCAGTCTTTAGCGTAGAAGGCGGTACATCAAAAGGAAGGTAAATATAATCCAGTTTTTTTAATTCAAAAGTAACATTGTGAATGAAAGGAGAATATGTATGTTTTATCGGATGACCGATTAAGCCTACAAGCTTAGTATTTAAATGATAAGAATCTTTTCCCATATTCCAATATTCTTTATTTAAAGAAATGAAATGCATTCAGCCGGATGATAGGTTTGAATTAACCATCATCAAATAAAAATTAAATTTCTCCAAGTAATTTTTTGAAGAGTTTAGAAGATTTTATTTCCGGATATTCTTTTGCAAATTCCACTCTAATTGCCGGATCGATAGAAAACGCTGATTTTAAACAATCGACAGCTTCTTTGGTTCTGCTAAGAATAAAATTAATTTTTGCTTTACCGTAATATGATGCAGCATCGGACGGATTTATTCTTATACACTCATCATAGGCATTCATGGCATCGAGCCAATTACCCATTTCCATAAGAGTTTCCGCAAGATTATTCCAAATCTCATAGTTATCAGGTTCAATATTTAAAGCAGATCGATAACTTTTTACAGCTTCCTGCAATTTACCTAGAGAATATTCCAGGTCGGCTTTGGCATACCAGGCATCTGCATTATCTTGAGATAAAGAAATTGCCTTGTTAAAATCTTTTAAGGCAAGATGAAATTTCCCTGAAGAATCATAACAGAAACCGCGCGCCAGGTATGCTTCATAATATTGGTCATTAATTTTAACTGCTTCCGAATAATACCTAATAGCATTAGGCAAATCACCGAGTTCTTCGTAAATATTTCCAATATTATATGAAGAAGCTTCGTCAAATCTGTCTATTTCCAGAGATCTTTTAAAACAATCAATTGCACCCTGTAATCTTCCCAAATCGGCAAGGGCATTGCCTTTATTAAACCACGCGCTGGCGAAATCTTCTTTTATTGCTATTGCTAGGTCATAACTTTCTATAGCTTTTTCAAATCTGTTCATTTTAACAAGTACAATTCCCCGGTTGTACCATCCATTTGCGTTATAAGGTTCAAAATCCAAAAATTTATCATAAGATTCTATTGCCTTGTTAAAATCGCTTAAATTTTCGTAACAATAACCTATTTCATAATAAGCTTCCGAAAATTCATTATCTACGGCTACAGCTTTCGTCAAATATCCGATGGCTTTTTTATATTCCTTTTGCCTCTGATATAATAATCCCAAACTGTACAAAGCATCTTCATTATTCGGATCTATTAATATTACAGACTCCAGTGAATCCCGTGCTTCATTCAAAAGGCCGATATTTTCTTCGGCTGCAGCTTTATCAATCAATGTTTCGGAGTCACCCGGATTTAAAGATAAAGATTTGTTAAAACACTGAATTGCTTCTTCATAGCTGCTTACGGAATTAAGAAGTATTCCTTTTTTAAGCCAATATTCGGAATTATAAGGAAAAGTTTCCAAAAGAATATTAATAAAATAAAAACCATCGTTGAATTTATCGTTATCAATACATTCTTGAATAATATCTTCAATAGATTCCGTACACTCATAAACGCCGGAAGCTTCGATAGATTCCTTGCATTTTTTGATTTCTTCATCAAGGTTTTTTTGCTGTTCGAAAAAATATTCTTCACCGTTAAATTCAGAATCTAAAAAAGACATTTAAATCTCCAAGGGTTGTAAAGTTTGCGGAAAAATGTATTACTATTATTCTATAAAATCAAGTTGATTTTAACTCAAATTTATTTAATAATATATATCTCCGAAAAAATTTTTTACAAAAAACCCTGTGATATATACACAGGGTTAATGAAATACATAAAAATTGTACGTATAGTTTAATTTTTCAAAACCGCAGTAACTTTTTCAGCAGCATCCTTAAGGCTTGTCGCAACTTCAAAATTTAAACCGGATTCTTGTAACAGCACACCTGCTTCAACAGCATTTGTTCCTTCCAGACGAACTACAATCGGAATATTTACATTTATTTCCTTTGTTGCATCAATAACACCTTGAGCAACACGGTCGCATCTTACAATACCGCCAAAGATGTTAATTAAAATTGCTTTTACGTTAGGATCCGAAAGAATAATTTTAAACCCGTTGGAAACGGTATCTTTATTTGCCGCACCGCCAACGTCTAAAAAGTTAGCTGGTTCGCCGCCGGCAAGCTTAATAATATCCATTGTTGCCATTGCCAGCCCTGCGCCGTTAACCATGCATCCGACATTGCCGTCGAGTTTTATATAATTTAAATTATATTTGGAAGCTTCTATTTCAAGCGGCGCTTCCTCATCAAG
Organism: Ignavibacteriaceae bacterium; assembly: GCA_046705645.1. GTDB lineage: Bacteria > Bacteroidota > Ignavibacteria > Ignavibacteriales > Ignavibacteriaceae > FEN-1297. Next base: position 15,169 of record JBJKQE010000121.1, read on the forward strand.
ATCACGATATTCAACTATATCCTGATGACGGTAAAGAGCGTTGTCGTCAAAATTCATTTTAGCGTCAAGTGCAATAACATTTCCTTCTTTTGTTAAAACCAAAGGATTTATTTCAGCCAAAGAACAGTCGCTTTTTACATATGCATTATATAAACCGATTAAAAATTTAACTGCATTTTTATGTTGAGTTCCTTCTAATCCTAATGCAAAGGCCAACTTTCTTGCTTGATACTGCTGGAGTCCCAATTCAGGTTCAACTGTTTCTTTAACAATTTTTTCAGGCGATTCGGCTGCAACTTTTTCAATTTCAACACCGCCTTCAGTTGAAACCATTACTACGTTTTTGGAAACCGCTCTATCCAAAGTAATCCCGACATAAAATTCTTTTTCTATATTAACACCCTGTTCAATAAGAAGGCGTTTTACAATTTTTCCTTCGGGCCCGGTTTGATGGGTTACAAGTGTCATCCCGAGTATTTGATTTGATAAATCTCTTACTTCATCCAGACTTTTTGCTACTTTAACTCCGCCGCCTTTACCTCTGCCCCCGGCATGAATTTGAGCTTTAACTACCCATAAATCACCGCCAATTTCATTCTGTGCTACCTGTACGGCTTCATCCGAAGAGAAAGCAACTTTTCCATTAGGGACAGAAACATTAAATTTTCTTAAAATCTCTTTTGCTTGATATTCGTGAATTTTCATCTAAAATCCTTTTTAATTTTTTTACGGTATGTTTAAAAGTTAGACCTTTCAACCGGCAGGTTCTAACAATAATTCATAAACTTATTTAAAAATTACATCTTTTATGATTTATAATCAATTTAAACGAATTTGCAATTTGTAATTGTAATCTAATGCAGAATATAGCAAAATCCGGATTAGAAATTTTTTAACGGCTTTAAGTATTTTGCGTGATTATAGTTAAAAAATTTGTATGCGAATTAACTTTATTTATTATAACTCCGGATAATTTTAGGATTTAGATTTCATCTAAACTTAATTTTCTTGTTTTTCTAAAACATCAAAGCTATTTTCACAACAGTAATTCTTTGGAGCAATAAATGGCAATTTTAAAAGCCTTCAAAACCATTCCGGATATGTTTGTCTATCTTGCATATGAATATGCAAAAACGGCAAAAAATTATTTAATTGTACGAAAGGTTGAAGGCAAGTACGAAGGTATTTCTTATAGGGAATTTAAAGATCAAACTGAAAATTTTGCAAACGGACTTGCATCGCTGGGTATAAGACCCGGAGACAAAGTTGCAATTATTTCCGAAAATAGACCGGAATGGGTTTTTTCCGATATGGCCATTCTTAGCTTAGGTGCTGTAGATGTTCCAATTTATCCATCACTTACTTCAGATTCGGTAGAATTTATTTTGAATAACTCCGAATCCAAAGCAATAGTTGTTTCTAATAAATTTCAATTAAATAAAATATTAAAGATTGCCCCTAAATGCAGATGTTTAAAATTCATTATTTTACTAAACGAAAAGGATTTTATAGAAGGAAATAAACAGCTTTATACATTTCAGCAGGTTCAAGATTCCGGAATAATTTTTAAAGCCAATCACCCTGATTTTCTCAGCGATTCAATAAAGAAAATTAAGGAAACAGATTTATGCACAATTATATACACTTCCGGCACCACTGGTGAGCCAAAAGGGGTTTTACTGACTCACATTAATATATTATCAAACGTAATGTCGGCCCTAAAAACATTTC
>JBJKQE010000122.1:0-20117 GCA_046705645.1 Ignavibacteriaceae bacterium
TTTATTACTAAAAGTTGTTTAAAATAAAAAGCCCAATGATCGGGCGACCATCGGGACTTAGCTCTTTTTACTCAAAAGGCAGGGGAGAACCTTTTGAAAGAACCGATGAAAAAATAATCTTTCGTTATTATATATGCAAGAAAAAAATTCAGTCATTTTTTTTCTGTGACATAAACAACAAAAACTTAATGAAAAATTTTAAATTTCAAATTTGATGATTTAGCTGCACCGGTTCTTTTATCCAATATCCAAAAACTGACAAATATAAAAACGAAATACAGGCCTATCAAAAATATACGGATCATTTAAATCCTCCCATTTATTAATTGAAAATAGAAATAGACCTTAGAGAGTATATAGTTAATTTTAAGTCTTATTATTTGATTTGAAGCTATCTAATTACAGTATTAAAAGCAGTGATGATAGTATAACAAAATAATTTATGTGCCTTTACTCATATTTTAAATTTGAATAATATTTGATTAAAATAAAAACATTAGTATTTTAACAAAAATAATACTTGAATAAACGGTTATTCTTAAAATGATTTTAGAATCAGATAAACAGCGACCGGAAATAAAATATCCGTGTAAATGGGAATATAAAGTCATCGGAACAGATGTTAATATAATTTTATCGGCAATTGAGGAAGCTTCAATGGGGCTAACCCATGATGTAACTCCTTCTAATATCAGTAAAAACGGGAAATATTTCAGTATTAATTTTTCAGTTGAAGTTCCTAACGAAGTCGTTAGGAATTTGGTGTATGAAAAATTAAGTAAGAACCCTGAGGTAAAAATGGTAATTTAAATTTCAACATTTCCAAAACTTTATCTACCAACCTTAAAATGAAATTAAACAGTTCATCCGAAATTTATGATGCAATTGTTATAGGAAGCGGCCCTGCGGGTTCGTCTGCTGCTTATTATTTAGCTGAAAAAAATAAAAACGTATTGATTTTAGAAAAGGAATCATTGCCGAGATATAAAACATGCGGAGGAGGCGTAGTAAACAAAGTTAAAAGCCTGCTCCCAATTAACTTTGATGAAGTAGCGGAAATTAATTGCACCCAGTCTGAAATTTTTGACCACGGAAACAACCTTAGATTTTTTACCACACGTGAGAATCCTATAATATTAATGACGATGCGTCAAAATTTAGATTACTATATTTTAAAACATGCAATAGAATTGGGTGCGGAAATTTGCGATAAGTCCGAAGTAATTGATATTAAATTGCACCCGGATTTTGTTGAAGTAATAACAGACAATTCCAATTACCAAGGAAGGTTCGTTATTATAAGCAATGGAGCAGCCGGTATTAGCACTGGCAATTTAGGAATAAAGATGAATAAAGATAAACTCCCTGCGCTTGAATACGAAGTATATGTGGATAATGAAGATTACAAGAGATTTAGTAAGTCGGCAAGATTTGACTTCGATATTGTTAGGCATGGTTACGGTTGGGTATTCCCGAAAAAAGATCATTTGTCTATCGGGGTAATTATTATTAAAAAGAAGCAAAAAGATTTAAACTATTTAATGGATGATTATTTGAAATTGTTGGACATTAAAAAAATAGTTAAATCCGAAAGACACGGTTTTTTTATTCCTATAAATAAAAATGAAAATAAATTTGCTAAAGGCCGTATTCTTTTAACAGGAGATGCCGGAGGATTTGCCGATCCTGTAACCGGTGAAGGAATTAGTCATGCAGTTGAAAGCGGTAAGATTGCGGCCAGCTCTTTAATTGATAGTGAGTTTAATATAAAGTTAGCCGCCGATATTTATAATAACAGAATTAATCATACGATACTTCAGGAAATCAAATATGCTAAAATTATATCTTCTCTGGTTTATACTTATCCTCGAATTCGAAAGATATTATTTAAATTGTACGGGCAAAAGCTGAGTGAATTAATAACCGATATTTTTATTGGGGATAGTACTTACAGCCGGCTTCTCACGGATCCAGCGAATTATCTAAAATTGATTAAATATTTATTCCCTGTGTACAGAAAGATTAATGCTGAGGATAAATACTCTTTAAGTGAAAAAAAAATGTATAAACCATTATTGTAGGATACAGTGAATATTTATGCATACCTTCCGGTCAATAATAAATTTTAATTAATTGATAAGCCTATATGTTAAAAAAATATAATCAAATAATATGGGATTGGAACGGGACTCTTTTCAATGATACACAATTATGTTTAGAAATAATCAACGGCATATTAATAAGGCGCAAATTAGAGGCTTTAACATTTAAAAAATACCGCGAAATTTTCACTTTTCCCGTTAAAGAATATTACAGGAAAGCCGGATTGGATTTTAATAAATATCCCTTTGAAATTTTGGGCAAAGAATGGATAAACGAATATGAGAAACGAAAATACGAAGCGGATTTGCACAAAGGAGTAAGAAAGATTTTGCAGTCTATATCAAAACGAACAAAACAGCAGTCTATTCTCTCGGCATATTCGCAGCATACATTAATAGAAATGGTGAAGTATTTTAATATAGAAAAATATTTCTCGTATCTGATCGGGTTGGATCATATTTATGCTACAAGCAAAATTGATATTGGGAGAAAATTGCTTACTAAATTAGGGAACAAACCGGATGAAGCTGTTTTAATAGGCGATACTTTTCATGATTATGAAGTAGCTAAAGAATTAGGAATAGATTGCATACTTATTGCTGACGGACATCAGAGCAAGAAAAAATTATTAACAAGCAATGTTAAGGTTTTCAATTCTTTAATTGATTTATATGAAGCTATGGAATAGATAAATTTTGTTTTTAAGTTCTATAAGTTGATTTGAAATAAATAAGCCTAGTATTACTAAACCTACACAATTATTAAGATATAAAATAAATATTTTTGTTGCTTCTAAATTTTATTTCGTTTAGGTTAATGTAAAATTTATTAAAACTATTTTATTCGTAAAGCGGATTGCTTTTCCCGAATCATTTCTTGTCTTTTTATTCAATTTACTTTGGATCCAACGTTCTTGGATTAAATAAATAATAACCATTCAATAATTATTTAAGGCGGGTACATGAAAAAAATTATTTTCTTTTTCATACTGTGTGGTCTTTCCTTCATTGTCGTTTTAAGTCAGTTTAATTGTGAGCCGCAGGAAAAAACAATGACGAAGGAGGAGCTAATTGCAAATGGGAAGTATCTAGTTAACTTAGGCGGCTGCAATGATTGTCATTCACCAAAAGTTATGACTAAAATGGGACCGGTACCTGATACAACTAGACTCTTATCTGGCCATCCTGCTGACGAGCCTGTAGCTCCTTTTGATGCGAAAATGGTTGCACCGGGCCAATGGGTATTAGCTGGCGGTAATGATTTTACTGATTGGGTTGGACCTTGGGGAATTTCATTTTCAGCTAATCTTACTCCGGATTCTTCAACCGGTATTGGCGCCTGGAAATTTCAAGACTTTCTTAATACACTTCGAAATGGAAAGCACCTAGGTACCGGAAGAGATCTCCTGCCTCCTATGCCTTGGCAGCCTATAGGACAACTTAAAGATAGTGATTTAAAAGCTATTTTTACATATTTACAAAGTTTGCCTGCAATTCACAATCAAGTTCCAAATCCAGTTCCACCAAACATGTTAGCTGATTATATTAAAAAGAAATAAAAATTGGGAGCTTCGGCTCCCTAAATAAAAATCCGAAAAAAAAATTATTTATATACTGTTGCTTTTTCATTTTAATTATTATATTGCAAGCTGGTATGCGGTTTAGTTGCCAGTCAGTTTTAAATAATTAGTTGATAATAACTTAAATTAATAAAATGTTCTAAAGTATATCGTTCTTTTAAATAAGAGAAAGTTTATTAGAACATTTATTTATATAAAATACAACCACAATAATAAAGGAGAACAAAATGTACAGAAAAAGTGTTCTGCTGTTTGCAATAATAATTGCAGTTTTCATTCTCTTCAGTACTAAAGGTTATTCACAGTATGAAATAAATAGGAACTATCTTGGACCAACGATAGGTTTATCATTTCTGGGTTCAAGTCCTCAGTTCGGTTTGAACTATGAATACAGCATGCAACTGCAGGATTTCGGAACAGTCGGATTCGGTGGTGTATTTAGATATTGGAGCTACAGCGAAGATTATTTTTTTGGAAAATGGAGTTATACTAATATTTTAATTGGAGCTCAGGGAAATTATCATTTTAAAGTTACTAATGATAAATGGGATCCATGGGTAGGATTAGTACTGGCCTATGATGGAGGATCTGTATCCTGGAGTGGACCATCTGGCTATAATTATGCCTCACCAACTGTAGGCGGATTTTTCCTTGGCGCTCAAGGAGGTGTTAGATACTGGATATCTCCCAACCTTGGGATAGTTGCCCGTATCGGCTACGGAAGCTTAAGTTACGGCGCATTGGATGTCGGAGTAGATTTTAAACTATAAATTATAAATAAATATTCTATAAAATATTATTGCCTTGAGAAAGAGCCTTTATTTTTCTCAAGGCTTTTTTATGTCGAATAAAATATACTCAAAAGTTCTTTTGTTTATTATTTTGGTATCTTTAAATTTACATGCAATTAGTTAAAGTTTTTACAGTAGAGAATATACCAATGAGTGACAAAAAATCAGTTTCAATTTGGCTTCATCATCTTCATGAGGAGATTGATGCAGCTTATCTATATCGTGTATTGGCAGGCTTAATAGATGATGAATCAAGAAAAGACATATATTTAAGACTTGCCGGAGTTGAAGATAAACATATTAATGCATGGAAAGATTTAATTATAAAAAACAAAGTAACTTTGGGTGAAGTTAAACCTTCGGTGAAAGCAAGAATTTTAGCGTGGTCGGCGAAAAGATTCGGCACATGGATGCTTTCAAGTGCTCTAATGAAAGAAGAAGCTACGGAGGTTCAATCCTATCTTGGACTCTATAAATCCAGTTCTGATGAATCAACAAAAAAGATTGCATTAAGGCTTGCAAAAGACTCTGCTGAACATGCAAATAGCTTAATGACAATAAAGGGAAGCAGCGAAGAACCCTGGCACAAATCAGAATCAGGAGGATTACTGCGAAATATTGTTTATGGTTTCAATGATGGACTGACTGCAAATTTCGGCCTTATTGCCGGTGTTATTGGAGCAAGTGTAGCACCGCACATTATTCTAATTTCAGGAATTTCCGGAATGATTGCAGATTCACTTTCAATGGGAGCTTCCGGTTACTTAGCTGCTGTAAGTGAAAAAGAAGTTTATGACCATGAAAGACGAATGGAAAGCGAAGAAATTCTTCTTATGCCGGAACTTGAAACTGAAGAATTATCCATAATTTACGAATCGAAAGGAATGAGCAGAGAAAAGGCCGTTGCATTAGCTAAAGAAGTAATGAAGAATCCCGAACAGGCTTTGGAAGAAAAAGTAAGAGAAGAATTGGGCATTGGCTCGCAGAATACCAGCCCATTTAAAGAAGGCTGGATAACTGGATTAGCTACCGCCATCGGCGCTATTATACCGGTATTTCCATTTCTCTTTTGGAGCGGTTCTCTGGCTATCTGGATATCTTTTATAATTGCAATGTTAACTCACTTTGGAGTTGGTGCAGCTAGAAGCTTTTTTACCGGAAGGGGAATATTTAGAAGCGGATTTGATATGTTTGTTGTAGGTTTCGGTATTGCTGCCGTCGGATATTTTATCGGGGAATTAATTGCAAGGCTTATCTAACAAGATTTTCATGAAATATTTAAAATTTACTTATACACCTAAATAATAATTAAACAATAAAATTTTGCTGTGTTATATTTATGTACAGCCAGATAAGCATGGCAGAAATTAAAAGAGTAATAATAACGATAGAAACCGGTATAATGCCGTTTAGCATTACGCCGATTCTTGATGAATATGATTGTACATACATCAATGAAATTGCAATAAAATTATTTGTGAAATGAGCTGCACTTGAAGGGAGAATACTTTTACTTCGATAGTAAAAGAATGACAATAAAATACCGAGAATAGAAAGAGTAATTAAACTTAACGGCTGCATATGGAATAAACCGAATAATATGCCTGTTAAGATGAAACTTTTAGCCCCTATTTTTCTTTCCATGGTTCTCTGGAAATATCCTCTGAAAAAAATTTCTTCGCAGATAGCGGGAGTAACTGCTATTGCAAATATTAAAAAAATAAACTGACCGCCGGTTTTTGCCGCAAACAACTGTGAACCTATATTTCTAAATCCTTCCGGAATATCTAATGAGCGTACAAGTAATTCCGATACATAATAACAAAAGGGAAGTGAAAATATTGTAATTAAAACAGCCAGTAATATTTCGTTTATTGAACACAAGCGTATTCTTATATATTTTAATATCTCTCTTGTATGCCATTTTTTTACTATCCATAATGTCGGAGCCAGCATAAATAAAAATTCCGTCAATACGACAGTAATTAAAATAGGAGTTTTAAATAAATTCGTAGCTTGTTCGATTTTTTCAAAAAAATCCCCGTGAAATTGAATATTGAAAAACGCTTTATAAACACTTATAAATACCGTTAATATTATAGACTGCACATTGAAATAAATTGCACCTATTACTATCAATCCTGTAAACGCTGCAGCTGTTATACTCCGGTTTTTCTTTTCCCAGGAGCCGTTAAAATCTATTGAAGAGTCTTGATAATTTTTCATTTCCGGCGCGATATTTTGAATTATTTCATTATTCAAACGACAATTCCGAATTTAAAAGGCTATTTGATTCAGTAGAAGGTTCTTGAATGTCGTGTTTCCTAATCTTTAAATCATAATAAATTACAATATTGAAAAGTGGAATAATAAGTAACTGAAGAAAATTGGAAAGAATCATCATTATACCGAAAAGAGAAAAATAAGATTCCATAAATCCGGAAAATAATTTGGGATCTTTAAAAGCTTGTCCGTTTCCGCTCATCAATTTAAAATACTGAGATAAATGTCCCCATATTAAAACAAAGGAAATGGGAGTGGTAATAATTGAAATTGCAAAATTTACTGCAAAAGTTATTAATATTACTATGCCAATTGTCCGCCACCAATATCCTCTAATCAAAAAAGAGCTTTTAGAAAATGTATCTATCACTCCGAGATCATCATTAACAAGAGCAATTAAAATAAAATACCAGCGGACGATTAAATAAATTAAGAATACTACTGCAGCAATAATCATTAAAACTCCGATAAATTTTAACCATATAAAATCACCGATATTCATTAATACTGCAATAATAATAACTGTAAGGCTAAATGCTGCAACAGTTAACATCATTAATAATATTTGTCCTAGCCTTTGGAAATAAGTTATTGAGAATATCTTTTTAAAAGCTTGATTTACAGGAATCCGTTCTCCGTTAATTGTGGTACAGCCTATTTTAAGTATACCAATAGTTGCAGCTTGATATCCGAGCCAAAAGACGGATAATGCCAGGAAATATAGACCCATACCTTTGAATACTAAAGTCAGCTGGTCTATATCAAAGTCATCCGCTGAGTTAATTGAATGTTTTGCTATTGCAGAAATAGTTGTATAAAATGATTCAATCCCGTATGTAAGTAAAATACCTGCCGGAATTAAGAATACTATTGCAATTACTATGTTTCTTGTGAATGTCTTTTTAATAAGCTCGAATGAAGTGCTGAATATGTCACCCAAAGTCATAGATCTATGTACATCGAACATTCTGTTGGAAGGAATGGCCGGATTGTTACTATCGCCGGATAAATTAGGTTCAGCAGTATTTGTATTATTGTTTAGTTTGGGTTGGCCGCTTTCATAAACTTGTCCGTTTTCCCAATAATATCGATGTAGTGAGTTGCAAAAGTAATGGTTACTAACTGCTACCTCGGTTCCGGTTGGAATTTCTTTATGACAATATTCGCATTTCATAATTAACCCGTAAAAAGTTAATAATTTTTATTTAATTAATTAAATAAATTTACTTACTGAATAGAAATTAGTTAAAAGAAACTTCCCTTAAATCCGAATTTTGATAATATCAATACCCTATTTTCCCGTTTCTATAATTTTCTAAATTATCAAATCGTAATTATTATAAAATTATCATTATTAAATGATATGATGCAAGTATTTTTTAAAATATTTTTAATATACTATCTTAATTCAAATAAGCTCTGAAGGTGACATCCTGCCGATCCAGATCAATTCTAATTAATAAAAGTTTCTTTAATTTTATAACGAAAACAATTATTTAAAAGAGGATAATAAAAAATGAGTGAAATATTAAACTTAGATAAAACTAGAACAGCTTTAGTCGTTATTGATCTTCAAAATGGTATTGTTGCAATTGATACTAAACCGCATAATACTAAAGATGTGGTACGGAATGCTTCTGTTTTGGCGGATGTTTTTAGAAAGAAAAATATGCCGGTATTTCTGGTAAGAGTAACTCCATCGGAAGATATGAAAGATGGACTTAAGCCAATTACGGATATTCAACCGCAATGGAATAGTGTTAGGAAGCCGGATTGGAATCAGATTATATCCGAACTTGGTCCGAAACCTAATGATTTTATTATTACTAAACGCCAATGGGGCGCTTTTTACGGTACCGAGCTTGATCTTCAATTGCGAAGACGAAATATTGATACAATTGTCTTATGCGGTATTTCTACAAATATAGGTGTGGAAAGCACGGCGAGATTTGCTTACGAATACGGATATCAGCAAATTTTTGTTGAAGATGCAATGTCGGCGCGTTCGAAGGAAGAACATGAAAATACGGTTAAATTTATTTTTCCTCGGATAGGCAGAATTAGAAAAACTAAAGATGTTTTAAATGAGCTGGCCGCGGATTAGTTTAATTTATCCATATATAAAGGAGGATATTGTAAATTTAATTTAATAGGATAATAATTTAATATATTGAAAATAATACTTTCAATTTATTAAATGCCGGATTTAATCCATCGGGCTTATAAAAACATATTATTAAGATTAGCTGTTACTATAATATTTATTAACTGCTGGAATATATCTGCTTTGATTATATATTTAATCTAAATCTCCGGTGCAGCATCACCTTCATTATAGCCGGAAGCTTCCAGTTCCTCAAGCTTTTTCTTTCCGTATGCAATTTTTGTAATGACTGTAAAAAGCACCGGTACAATAAATATTGCCAAGCCGGTAGCGGCAATCATTCCACCTATAACAGTCCAGCCTATTGTCTGCCTTGCCATAGCACCGGCACCTGTTGCAAATGCTAAAGGAGAAACACCAAGTATAAATGCAAGTGAAGTCATAAGTATAGGACGAAGCCTAAGTTTTACAGCTGATGTTACTGCTTTAAGAAGCGACATACCATGATCAACACGCACTTTTGCAAATTCTACTATTAGTATTGCATTTTTTGCTGCCAGGCCTATTAACGCAACTAGTCCTATTTGCGCATAAACGTTATCACTTAAGTGAGGTTGTAATATAAGTACTAATATAGCACCAAATGCAGCTATAGGAACTGCAAATAATACTGAAAAAGGAACTGACCAGCTTTCATATAATGCCGAAAGGAATAAGAATACAAACAATAATGATAAACCGAAAATTGCAAAAGTACTGCTGCCGGCGTTTATTTCTTCTCTGGATAAACCGGAAAAATCATAACCGTAACCAGCTGGCAGTACCTGTGAGGCAACCTGCCGTAAAGCTATTAACGCCTGCCCGCTGCTGTATCCAGGGGCAGCACTTCCGTTTACCAGGGCTGCACGGAACATATTAAAATGAGATATTACGGAAGCAGTTTGCGTAACTTTATAACTTACTAAAGTACTTAATGGTATCATATTACCGGAAGAATTTCTTACATAGTATTTTGATATATCATGTATGGAGGCTCTATAACTGGTATCTGCTTGTGTAACAACATGAAAATCCCTTCCGTATATGGTAAAGTCATTTACATAACTGCTGCCTAAAAATGTCTGAATTGTACTGTAAACATCGGCTATATTAATACCGAGTTTTGCACATCTGTCTCTGTCTACCGTTAAATCATATGCCGGTGTGTTTGCTGAAAAAAACGAAAATACGTTTGTTAATTCAGGGCGCTTGTTTGCTGCAGCTACAAACTCTTGCACAACACTTGCAAATTGTTGTACATTATCCGTACTTTCCCTCTGCTCCAATTCAAAACTGAATCCACCGGTAGCACCCAGCCCGGGTATTGCTGGCGGAGATATTACAATTACGTTTGCACTTTTTATTGAGGCAAACTTCCTTCTTAAAGTATTCTCTATTGCATCCAGTTGAAGCGATTTACTTGTACGCTCTCCCCAGGGTTTAAGCTGCACAAAAATAGTTCCGCTGTTGGATTTTGCGGCAAAGTTAACAACGTTAATTCCGTTTATAGCCGCAAAGTTGCCTATACCCTGCGTGTGCTGCAAAATATCCATTAATCTTTTAATTACATTTATAGATCTTGCTGCAGAAGCAGCTTCCGGCAGTTCGTAAGTAACATACAATCTGCCTTCATCCTCACTAGGTATAAACCCGGTAGGTTTGTTCATAAACAATACTACTGTACCTGCATAAACTAAGATTAAAATTATTAAGAAGTAAGGCGTTGCCTTTATACTTTTCTTAACGCCTTCTACATAAGAACCGGTTGTTTTCTTGAACCATTCGTCAAACTTAAAAAAGAATTTATTTAAGCCTCTGGATTCCTTAGTCAGCTCTGCAGGTTTCAAAATAAGGGAGCATAACGCCGGAGTTAATGTTAACGCAACAAAAGCAGAAATTAAAACTGAAACCGCTATTGTTATTGCGAATTGCTGATAAAGTTTTCCTACTATTCCTGGTATAAATCCAACAGGAATAAATACAGAAGCAAGAATTAATGCAATTGCCACTACCGGACCGGAAATATCTTTCATAGCTTTGGATGCGGCTTCCTTTGGAGGCAGATGTTCATCATCTATATAATGATGCGCCGCCTCCACAACAATTATTGCGTCATCTACCACTATTCCTATTGCAAGTACAAATCCGAACATGGTTAAAGTATTTATTGTAAAACCTAGCGGTACAAAAAATGCAAATGTTCCTATTATGGAAACCGGTATTGCAAGAATTGGAATAATGGTTGCCCGCCAGTTCTGCAGGAAAAGAAATACTACCAATACTACCAGTCCCAGTGCTTCAAGCAAAGTAATTAAAACTTCATTAATAGATTCCCGTACAACCGAAACTGCCTCAAACGGTACTCCGTAAGCTACGTCTTCAGGGAAAGAACTTTTAATACGGTCCATTTCCTTGTATACTCCATCCGCAACTTTCAATGCGTTGCTTCCCGGTGCCTGGAAAATTAACAAGAAAGAAGATCTTTCCCCGTTAATATAAGAATTTATTGAATAGTCGTCTTTTCCAAGTTGAATTTTAGCTACATCTTTTAAATATACTTCCGAACCTGTTTGAGGATTAACCTTTACCACTATATTTCCGAACTGCTTTACTGTAGTTAACCTGCTGTTGGTAAATACTGTGTATTCAAATGTCTGCCTGCTGTTTTGGGGAGGTGCACCCACAGAACCTGCAGCTATTTGAAGATTTTGTGCGGATATTGCATTTGTTATATCGGATGTGGTTAAGCCTAATTGTGCCAGCTTATCCGGATCAAGCCAAACACGCATGCTGAAATTATCTGCTCTTACAAAAATATCACCAACTCCTTGTACACGTAACAAAGCATCCTTAACGAATATGTTGGTGTAATTATCGAGAAAAGAAATATTATGCGTATGACGCGGCGAATAAATAGCAACTATCATTAATATGCTTGATGTACGCTTTCTTGTAGTAACACCTAAGCGTTTCACTAAGTCTGGCAATTGAGGAGTTGCAATGCCTACACGGTTCTGAATATCCATAGTTGCAATATCCGGATTAGTACCCTGGTCCAAAACAACACTAATGGAAGACTGGCCGCTGCTTGTACTGTTGCTTGTCATATATGCCATTCCGGGTGTTCCGTTTACCTGTGTTTCTATAGGTGTTGTAACTGTTTGTTCAACTGTTGTTGCATCTGCACCTGTGAATGCAGCAGAAATGGATACGGTTGGGGGCGTAATGTCCGGATATTGACTTACAGGTAAATTAAAAATTGAAAGTCCGCCTATTAAAACTATTACAAGAGAAATTACAATAGCTGTAACCGGCCTTTTTATAAATGTATCAGCAATCATTTTTTATCCTATTTCTGAATTATTTACCTGAATATGATTTTGTACCGCTGCCTGCTTTTATATCGTTAGAACCAAGCACAACCTGGGAGCCGTTCCTTAGTTTTTGAACACCCTGTGTAACAATTTTTTCACCAGCCTTTAAACCGCTCTCTACTATAACCATATCATCATTAATTGTCCTGCCTATTTCAATCCTTTGCTGTGCTACCATATTATTATGAATAATAAAGACAAAATATTCTCCCATTTCTACGGTAACTGCCTTATAGGGTATAATGATACTTTTGGAAGTATTATTATTTAAGATTCTTACTGAACATGTTAAACCTGGTCTTAAGAGATTTTTGGGGTTCGGAAATACAAGCCTCGCAGTTATTGTTCCCGTTTGAGGGTCAACAGCACGATCTAATAAAATAAGATGTCCGTTGTACGAGTAAACATTCCCATCAGGTAAAATCAAAGAAAAAGTAGAATCATCTTTTGAACTTTTCCTGTTAAGTAAATCCGTAAAATGCTCAATCAGTTTTTCATCAACAGAAAAATCAACTGCCATTGGATTATCGGAAGAAAGCGAATTCATTAATGTTTGACCTGCCGTAACTGCAGATCCTAATTTTACTTGGGAAATTCCTATTGTTCCGCTGAAAGGTGCGGTGATAACCGAATTCCTTAAATTGGTTTCTACCGAATTTAAATTATTTTCGGCAGCTTTAAGATCTTCCAGCGAATGTTCAAGAGTTTGAGCTGCTATTGCATCGCTTTTTGAAAGTTCATTATACCTGTCATAATCCTGCTGTGCTTTATTTAAATTTGCCTTAGCAATATTATAAGCAGCTTGATACTGCTGCTGATCGATAGTGTATAATTTCATACCCTTTTCAGCATGCTGGCCATCTTGAAAATCAATAGCAGTTAGATATCCGGAAACCTCCGGGCGAATTTCAATTTGGTTAAGAGCCACAACTGTTGCCGGGTAATTTGTATAGTAAGAAGCTTTTTCGGTCTTAACCGTATATGCGGTTACAGGTGTAGGAGGGAATTTAAAGCCTCCGCTTTTTTTACCTCCGCATGAAGTAAATAATAAAGTTGCCAAAATAATTAAGCCTGGTATGTAAATTTTATTTTTCATTTTTATTAATTATTAGTTAAAATATTTATTACACTTTATTGTCTTTATAATTCAAAAACTTAAAGCTCACATGATTTAATAATGTAAAGTTCCCAATGCTTTTTCTAGGTCGATTTTACTTATCAAGACCTGATAGAGTGCATTTAAGTAATTAACCTGCGTGGACCTTAAATTAGTTTCTGCCGTAATAACATCCAGATATGTTTTTATGCCAGATTTATACTGAAGTTCTATAATTTTATAAACACTTTCTGCAAGATTAAGATTATCTTTCTGAATTTGATAATTGTTTAAGTTGCTTTTATAGTTTGCCAGTGCTTGAGTAAATTCCGTATTAACGGAACTTTTTAAAACCGAAAAATCGTAATCATATTGTTGTAACTGCAGTTTGGCTTCTTCAATTTGCTGTATCCTTTTACCTCCCTGAAAAATTGGGAATGATAACTGTAATCCTATATACGAATTAGGATAATCTTGATTATACAATTTTGACAGTTGATCGTTTTGAAAATTTAAATTGTACTCACCAATTGCAGTTAAAGATGGTATAAAACTCCAGACGTAATAATCTAGATTTGCTTTTTGCAGGCGTTTATCTGTCTGTAATAGTTGATATTCAATTCTATTTTTGTAATCTAAAGATTGGGTTGTATCAATAAAAATATCTTTTTCCATACGGCTCATATCATAATTCAAATTAATAGTGCCGTTAGGAGGATAGCCCATTTGTTCTTTTAAGTTCGCATAACTTGTTTTCAACAATTCTTCGTCCTGTTTTTTTTCAGCCTTGCCGTTATTAAGAGCTATTGTCGCCTGCATATAATCTGTTTTGTCAACTACGCCGCTTTTATACTGTGCATATGTATCCTTCAAACTTAACTCAAGCCGGGCAATATCCTGATTAGTCAAATCAATTTGATTTTGAGTTAATAAAACGGAATAATAAGCCTTACTAACATTTACAATTACGTTTATTTTATTACTAATAGTCTGCTGCTGCGCTTGTTGGCGAACTTCGTGAGCAGTGCTGCTAGCTAAGAGTACATCCCTATTAAAAATAGTTTGGCTTAAGGTGAAATCCCCGCTGGATGTATTTATAACACCAAAATGCACAGGATTTCCTTGAAATATAGATGTAGGTAATTTGTAGTTATGCTGGAAATTAAAATTAAAATTTAATTGGGGGAACCAATCAGCAAGCTTGCTTTTAATTTCTTGGTTTGCAATTTTTTCATTTATTAATGACTGCTGTATGGAAGGTTGATGGGAGAGAGCGTATTTTACACAATCATTTAAAGTTGCATTTTGAAGTAACGAATCTGATTTACTTAGGGATTGCGAAAAAATTGTTGATATTGAAATTATTAAAGTTAGAAGCACTTGTAGGATTCTTTTCATATAGGATGTAATATTAACTTTCTAAAATTTTTATAAATTTTGATATTAAGACAAAACTAATATTATAAAAGTTTAACTTAGTTGATATAAATCATGCTACATTTTAAATTCATGAAAACAAATTTAATAAAAAATGTTTTTCTGTCAGTAAAAAGATAGAAATTAAAAGAATAAAATAAGGACCGCAACCTTTTTATTCTTTTGGATATTATGTAAGAATAATTTTAAGAATATTTACTGAAAATTCAGTAAAAGTTTTAAAAAATCAAAATCATAATTAACAAAAAGCAGTGTATAATTTAAGAAATAATAATTTCTTAATTTGAGTTTAAATATCAATAAATGAAATTATCAGTTTTAATTGAACTTTATTCTATTTCAAAAACATGTTATTATTAATTAAAAGTAAAATCTAAATCCTACCCGGATCATAATTCCGCTCATATCAAAGGATCTTGAGAATACTCTTGTTCTGCCAGATTGAGGATCAGTTACACTATATTCCCAGCTAGGTTGAGAATAATGATAAGCCAATTCAAATATCGCATCAGATCTTAGACCAAGTTCATAGGAAACACCTCCGCCAAGCTGCCAAGCAAAATCAAACGCTCCATGAAATGAACTGTTATCGGGATTATCATAATTTCTATAAAAAATTAAAAGCATTTCTAAACCTGCACTTCCGGTAAAATAAGCATTGGTTCTAGGTGCTACAGGC
The DNA here is from genome assembly GCA_046705645.1 of Ignavibacteriaceae bacterium. GTDB lineage: Bacteria > Bacteroidota > Ignavibacteria > Ignavibacteriales > Ignavibacteriaceae > FEN-1297. The sequence continues at coordinate 15,486 of JBJKQE010000122.1, forward strand.
CAGCTCGCTGTAAAAGTACCCATTAAAGGAATTGCATGTAAGTTGGTTTTGGCTCTCAACTCATTTAAATTACTGCTCGGTCCGTAAAAATCATTAAGCTGGGAAACCAAAGTTTGATCTGTATAATTTTTATTGAACCAATCGACGTCCCACCCGATTATAAAATTATTATCTATGTACCATCCGCCTTCATAACCTATAATAAAACCCGCACCCGTTGCGGAAGGATCAAAAAGTCCGAGTTTTACACTTCCAAAATGAGATTGTGCGAATATGGATATTGGAAACAATAATGCTGTTAAAAGAAATAATTTTTTCATTTTCAAACCTAAATAAGTTTATTGATTCCCAAAATCAACAAGTTCAATACCACTAAGATAATATATTTTGTTTAATTAATAATAATCCGGTAATGTGGTCTGTATAAAAAATTGAATTTAAATGATTTTTATAATAGACAGACTTCATTTTTAGTTCCAATCTCAAATAAATTTGACGAGTTGAAACTTTATCTATTTAATATATCTAAAATTTCCCGAACACTTTGCAAAATGCAGAATTGGAACTAAATTTATTTCTATAAAAATGGAGTATAATTTTATGGAAAAGGGAAAACTAACCAATCCTTTTTTAATAGGGCAGAAAATATATTTACGTTCCGCTGAACCGGGTGATGAAATTGTAATTGCCGAATCAGAAAATCACCCGGATGCCAGGGAAAATCTTTATTATACACTGCCTTCTTCTACTGAAATTCATCAATCAAGATTAAAGCAAAAACTCAACGACCATTCAACAATATTTTTTACCATTTGCACAATTAAACCTGATATCCCGATTGGATGTACTGCTTTCGTGCGTATTGATTGGATTGGCAAGATGGCTACCTTTTACATTGCGATAGCTGCAAAAGAAAATTGGTCAAAAGGTTATGGTACGGAAGCAACAAAACTAATGATTGATTATGCTTTTAATACATTAAACATGAACAGAATACAGCTACATGTTAGTGTTGAAAATGAACGAGCCGTAAAAGTTTATGAAAAAACCGGTTTCGTACAAGAAGGCAGACTAAGACAAGCTATGTTTTTTAATAATCATTTTATTGATTTCTTTTTAATGGCAATAATTAAAGACGATTGGCTGAAAAATTTTAAAAATAGAAAATAGAGTTACTTCTATAAAAATTAAATTTTTTAAATGCCTAAGGTAAGTCAGAACCTAAGAGTAAAAATAGTTTCTTTGCCCGGCGTTGATCTAACATTAATACTTCCTTTATGTGCTCTCATAATTTGCCTGGACAAACTTAATCCTATCCCGGAACCTTCTTTTCTAGTTGTGAAAAAAGGTATAAAAATCTTATCATAAAGCTGCTCCGGAATTCCGCTGCCGTTATCAATAATTTGTATTAATATGCTGCCTCTACTATCAATCTTACTTGTTAATTTTATTTCGGGAGATTCGGCTTTTGAAACGGCATGTACGGAATTTACTATAAGATTAATAATTACCTGTTCTATTAAATCACCGTCCGCTGTAACTTCAAGATCATTCGGTTCAACCGAATATGTAAATTTTATTTTCTTTTCTTCAAATTGGTCGATAAATAATTTTTGAAATCGTCCGAATAGTTCGCAGATTTTTACACTCTGAAAATTAGGGGCAGGAATACGGGTGAGGTTTCTGTAATCATCCACAAAATGCAGCAGACCCTGGCTTCTTTTTGAAATTGTATTTAAAGCTCCCTTAACATCTTCAAGTTCATCCGAATTAGATTTATTATTGCTTTTAATTTTATCATAAGCTTCTTCCAGCAAAGTAGTTGCGGTAGAAGATAATGAAATAATAGGCGTTACGGAGTTCATAATCTCATGGGTAAGCACGCGAATTAAATTCTGCCATGCTTCCATCTCACGTTCTTCCAGCTCGCTTTGAATATTAGTTATTGAAATAAGTGTATAATGGTTTTCTCTTAATTTAAATTCCGCAGCATAAATAGAAAGTTGCGAAAGCTCGTTATTGTCCGCAATTTTAATCAGTATTTTGTCGCCTGCTTTCAAATTAGTTAATGATTTTACCAGAGTACCGCTTAATGCCGAAAGTTCGGAGATATTTTTAATGCTGTAAATTTTGAGAAGTTTTTTTGCGGCAGTATTAATTAATTCAACATTTCCGTCGGAAGTAAATGCCATTAAACCTATTCCTACATGCTGCACAATTGTTTGCAGATAACGCGCATGTTCTTCTTTCTCGGTTCTGGTCTTTTGAAACTCTTCAATTACTCCGGTAAATGAACTGCTTAATTCTTCAAAAGCAGATCCTTTGATATTCGGTTTAAAGCTCTGTGAAAAATCCGAATATTTGATTGAATTGAAAAAGCGGCTGATGTCTTTGTTGGTCTTTTCTACAAATTTTATTAATGAGTAAATTTCAGTAATTATGATTACACTTACTATTGTGATTGTAGCATAGAGGGTGGTTTCCGAAATTAGATAAAACAATAAAAAGATGGTAGCACACAGTAAAATTGTTCTGCTGATTATACTTAAGCTGAATCTTTTATAGACCATACTTTTCCAGTCTGCGATATAATGATGCCCTTGTTAACCCAAGTTCCTTTGCTGCTTTAGTAAGATTTCCTCCATGCTTACTTACTGCTTTTATGATAAGCATTTTTTCCGCATCTTCAAGATGATAATTATTAAGAGCAAGTTGCTGGGATTTATTTTCATTTAAAGAGAAATAAAACTCATCGGCATTAATTTTTTCTGTTTCATTCATTATAACAACTCGTTCAATTGTATGCTGTAATTCCCTCACATTACCGGGCCAATGATATTTTTGCAGCTTCTCTAATGCATTTAAATTAATATTCTTAAACGGTTTATTGTATTTTTTACAGTACATCCCAATAAAATGATCCGTTAGAAGAGGAATATCTTCGGTTCTGTTTCTAAGCGGGGGAATTTTAATCTCGACGGTATTTATTCGATAAAGTAAATCCTGTCTAAATCTTTTTTCTGAAGTTAACTCTTCATAAGGAATATTGGTTGCACAGATAAGCCTGATATCGATAGACTTCGGAATACTGGACCCAAGCCTTGTAACCTGTCTGTTCTGAAGTACCGTCAATAGTTTTATTTGAAGATTGGAAGTAAGGTTGCCGATCTCGTCAAGGAAAAGAGTACCTCCGGAAGCAACCTCAAAGCGTCCGGCACGATCTTCTTTTGCATCTGTAAATGCACCTTTCTTATAGCCGAACAATTCACTTTCAAAAAGCGATTCACTTATAGCGCCCATATCCACGCTTAAAAATATTCCTTTGTTTCTCTCCGATTGACGATGTATTGCTCTGGCAACAAGTTCTTTACCGGTCCCGTTCTCGCCGAGTATTAAAACATTTGCATCTGTTTTAGCAATTTTTTGTATTGTCGAAAAAACCCTTTTCATTTCATCCGATATACCGATAATATCATGAAATTCTTTATCAATATCCCGGCTTAATTGTTTTTGAGTGGATTGCAGATTTTCAATTTCCTGCTTTGATTCACTCAACTTCATTGCCGAAGAAACCGTCGCCAGTAATTTTTCATTCTGCCAGGGTTTAAGTACAAAATCAGTGGCTCCTTCCTTAATAGCCTTCACAGCCATTTCAATATTTCCAAATGCCGTAATTAAAATTATAACCGCAGATGGATCTAGTTCGAGAGTCTTTTTCAGCCATGCAAACCCTTCGGTTCCGCTTGTTGCATCACCTGTAAAATTCATATCCAAAAGTATTACATCGTAATGATCATTTTTTAATATGGAAGGAATTAGTTCCGGATTTTTTTCGGTTCGAACAATTGAATAATGCTGTTTAAGTAAAAGTCGTGCCGTAAAAAGCACATCTTCATCATCATCAACAATTAAAATTTTTCCGGATTTTGTATTCATCTTAAAAATTATTTTAGAATTGAGAATGTTTTTATTTTATTTATCGCAAAATGTATTCCCGCAATAACTTAAAAATTTCGAGAGAAATAAATTTGACATTGTTCATTATCGGACGCAACTGTCCGTAATCGGACAATACTAACTTCAATGAATATATTTTAAAAATCAACTTTTATTTTGAAATTAACTTTTTTTCAGTGTTTTTTTGAATATATAGTTTTATGACCACTTCCGGTATAAAAGGCATGCTTATTGAAAAATTAAAATTAGTTTTACTACAAATACTTGAAAATTAGGGCAAGAACGTGGACAGAAAAATAGAGAAAAAACCTTATTACAAAAGGAAAAAATTTTGGGTCTCAGTAACCGGAGGAGCATTATTCCTTCTTCTAATAATTTTAATTTTATCTGACACCGGTTCGAAACTAAATGTTGAAAAAGATAAAATTACTATTTCTACAGTTGCCGAGGGAGACTTCCAGGAATTTATTCCTATTTCCGGCACAGTATTGCCGAAGACAACTTATTACTTGGATGCAATTTTAGGCGGTACTGTTGAACAAAGGTATGTTGAAGAAGGCGCAATGCTTAAGATGGGTGATAAAATATTAAAACTCTCAAATCCGAATGTTCAACTGAATGCTTTGCAAAATGAAGCTGCAACTTATCAGCAAATAAATGAAGCAAGAAATACAA
>JBJKQE010000123.1:0-34730 GCA_046705645.1 Ignavibacteriaceae bacterium
GAAGTTTCAGGCGGAGGAAAAATTCCAATTATTAAAACTGGTGTTGAGCTTAAAATTAAAGCTGAGTACGGCCAGGATTTTTCAAAGCAGACATTTAATAGCCAGGTTACCACAATCAGCCAGAACATAACCGTAACGAACGACGATTATATTTATGCAACAATTATGAATTATGATGTTTGGGAATATCCAATTTTAGTTGATAATGTAATAACTGGATACACACTTGCTGTTTCGCCACATCCTGTTACAAGAGCATGGTTCTCTAGTAAGAGCCCGCAAGCATTAGAATATTTACCTGATCATGAAGTCGGTAATATCCTTTCCTATTATTCTTCACCTTCGGACAATACAAGCCTAGAGACTGCAGTAAAATCGCAAATTACCGATCAAGTAGATTTAACAAACTCTCCTAATTTCAGCCATGATTGGTCGCTTGAAAACAAGACACAGACACAAGAAACAACAACAAATGAAACTCACTGGAGTGTTGGAGGAAGTGCAAGTTTTGATTTCCCTTTTAAATTTATTCCAAGTGCTAAGCTGGAAGGAAGTTATTCGAACAGTACGCTTTCTACTACTACAGACAAAGTAACTTATATTAGTGGCTTAGATGTACACCTTGGTGCAGTTAATTCATCTTACTACGGTGATGGTTATTCGGTTTTGCCTTATGCTTACTGGTCTAAAGGCGGTGCACTTGTTCTGGATTATGCTGTCACTCCCGACGCCGGCGGAATAAATCAAACTGAAACCTGGTGGCAGCAGAGATACGGACATAAATCCGATCCGGCATTAATACTTCCGTGGAGGTTGGATAATTATAAAGGAAGTAATGAACCTTCCAGCCAGCTTCAAGAGACAAAAGATATATTATTTAATCCCGGAAATCCTCAACCCGGAGATACTGTAACCATTCAATTAAGAGTACACAATTTTAGTTTGATTAATACTCCAGGACCGGTTGAAGTCAAATTCTATGTAGGTGATCCTTCAAACGGCGGAATACCAATTCAAAGCGTTGATGGGGCAACCACTTTTGCAACCTCTGATTTTATTCCGGCAAGAAGAAGCAGTATAATCAGCGTCAAGTGGAAACTTCCGGATAACACTCCTTATTATACGAGAATTTATGCTATACTCAATCCGAATAATTCTTTTGATGAAATACATGCAAGCAATAATATAGGCTGGACAGTTCTTAATTACGATGGAAAAACAACTGGGATTTCTAATAAGAAGATTGAAATTAATTCTTATAAATTAAACCAGAATTATCCGAATCCTTTCAATCCTACAACAACGATTGAGTATGCTATTCCGAGGCAGGAATTAGTTACTTTAAAAATTTATGATATTCTCGGACGGGAAGTAAAAACGTTAGTTAACGGACAAATGCAGGTCGGCACCCATAGCATAATTTTTAACGGAAACAATTTAGCAAGCGGAGTTTATTTTTATAGGATCCAGGCAGGAAAATTTATTCAAACAAAAAAATTAATATTATTAAAATAACGGAATAAACTAATAATAAAAATTCTTACAATTTTGTATAATCCGGCATGTTGTTGAGTTAATTCCTTTCTGCATGAAGCGGAATTGAGCCTGGCTTACATCCTGATTCATAGCAAGAATTAAGAAAAAATTTAACTCTATTTAATATAATAGTTATTAATAAAAAAAGACGCGCCTAAGCGCGTCTTTTATTTAGGGCATTTGAGATTTCAGTAATTGTCATCCTTCATATCAACATATAGAATACATCATTATGGATTCCAATTACACCGGGAATTATTTTAGCAGCATCATCTTTTTAACTGCAGTGAAGTTTCCGGTTCTAATTGAATAGAAATATACTCCACTGGAAAGTCTGTCTGCATTAAATGTAACTTGATAGTTGCCTGCCGATTGCTCCTGATTAACAAGAGTTGCAACTTCTTGTCCTAAAATATTGTAAACCCTTAAGGTTACCATCTGAGATTTAGGAAGACTATAATTGATTACTGTTGAGGGGTTAAATGGATTAGGATAATTCTGTGCTAATTTAAAATTAGCCGGTACTGAAGGTTTAACCTGCTTAACATCTGTTACTTCCCACTGAGCTTTTTGTGTAGGGAACCAGTTTAAGTCACCTACAGCAAAACCGTCGGTACCGCCATGCATAAGAGTAGAATTAGTATAAGATAAATCTTCTGCTCTTGGCCATGTTGGAGGATAAAGCGGAGCATTGTTGGGTTGATAATACCAAGCAGTATCGAACTTAGAAGTACATATTTTAATAACGTAAGCCATTAACTTATCGAACTGATTCTGGATGTCTGTATTAAATCCTGGGTCGATATTCATATTTCCCGTAGTGTCCACACTTGCACCATTACTGTCCATTTTAGCTATTACATAGCGTGCATATGGACCTTCCCAAACCGGCAGATATAATTTATTTACCATCTGTATGGTATCTTGAGTCGATGTATAATTAGGCACAGCTACTGTTTGGGTTGCTTTTACAGTATCGTTATATGCAGCATAATCAGTATATAATTTCTGCGGCCAGAAATAATCATTATTCCTAAGATCAAAAACCCTTGCGGACGGATCTTCTTCTGCAGCAGTTACAGTAGCGTTTCCTGTACCACCAGTGCCAACATAAAGTTGATTCGGACCTGGGATTAATGTTGGGGAGCCACCGCCCCACAGCTTGTACCAATTACTTGTAGTATCTGTTGCTAAGACTTGGACAATACCGCTTGACGTTGTATCGGGCCAACCAAGCAGCCAAGCGTCAATTAATTGGAAAGGATTTCCTCCATATGAATGCATAGCATAGAAGAGGTTGTTATTCATATGTAGATTTTGAGCAAAATATGTTAAGAAAGGATCTACAGTACCATAGACCAAAGTATTATGTGAAAAAACTGCATCGGGACAATAACCTCGGATAGAAAATATGTAGGAATTGTTACAGAAGAAAGTGTTGTTTTCAAATATCGTAGTATCCATGTTTGTACTGCCGTTGGAGAGGAAAGCTCCTCCTCCAAAGTAAGAGCTGCTATGCATATCATTTCTGAATTCGCAGTCGTTCACTTTCAACTTATCCCACTGACCTCCCAGGCTTAGAGCAGTATGAGTAAATGCATCGAAGATATCTCCTTTAAGGGTAAGTTTCACGCTGTCGGCATTAATGCGAATACCATCAGACCATCCAAGAACAACACCGTCAGCACGAATAGAAAGGATATACAAATTTTTTAATGTAACTTTGCCTCCCTTGCCGTTCAGATCGAAGAAATGATCAACTGATTGATTGTTCTGCAGAATCTGGGCTGCAAGTACGGGAGGACGATCTGAAGTTGAGCCGCTGTCCATTATAGTAATTGAACCGTTTATTTCCATTGGCTCGCTTACCTGGTAAACGAGTCCGCGCTGCAGCTCATATACGCGGTTAGGATGCGCTCTTAATCCGCCTGCAATAGTATCACCGTTTATGATGGTGTTAACATTTCCCGGAGGAAGAGGGTCGATAACAAGCGTATCAGGTGTAAAGACCTGCTGAGCATGCAGGTATGCGGTAAATATAAAAAACACCGCCACCATTATAGTTGAAGACCATACCAATCTCTTCATAGTAGTACATACCTCCTTATTTTATTTTTGGTTATTAAGTTACTCATACTAATAAGTACATCGCTGCACTTAAACATAGAGTTTGAGATTTTCTAAAATACTTTTTTAATATTACTGTAAATTATCTGTTCAGTACTCAAAAATTATTACATACTAATGCGGAGTCCTAATTCTGCTTCCAATCCATATCTCTGCTGGGATGATAAATAGCCGGTTTTACCGTTTTGATAAATGTCATCTTCACTATTGATATTATTAAGATTAAAAAACACCTGCAGTCCGTACCAGGGAAGTTCCTGCCTGGCAGAAAGATCCCACCTCGTGTACTTTCCTCCAAGAGATCGATTCGCTAAAAGAAAACCAGGCGTTTTAAAAACCTGGGCATGATATATCATGGATATTCTTATTGAAAATCCTTTATAATCATATCCTAAAGCTAAATTGGCAATGTCAGTTGGCTGATCTATTAAACGATCGGTATAGAATGTGTCGACAACGGTGGTTTTTATATTGCCGTATTTATCATAAGTTACATATTTAATCGTTTTCGGATAATTCGCTTTCGAAAAGATATGTGTGTAATTGACACTCAATATAAGTCCAGATAAAACTCCAGGTAAATACCAAAAATGCGTTTGCCAATCGGCTTCAATTCCATTTAAAGTTATTGTGTAAGGACTATTTACGTAGGTTGCAAATTCCAACAAATTACCTTTTTTATTTGGAGGAAGTCCAGGATATAGATTTAAGTTTGAGACATATGTATCCGAATAAAAAACCAAATTTTTGATTCGTTTGCTAAATCCGTCAATAGTAAACAACCCTATTTCATTCGAATAAGCAGACATAACAAGATCAAAATTTTGTGAAGTAGCCGGTTTTAATGTGAAATTGTTATAATCGACATATGATGTAGTTATCTCGTACCTTGGCGTAATAGCAGTAAAATCCGGATAGTTCAATGTATTTGTATAAGCAAAATGGAATTGCAGCCAGTCAAGAGGTTTATAAATTAGATGTACCATTGGAAGAAGATAGCCGTGAGTTTCTGTTACTGTAGTATCGGTAAAACGAGGAATAGGTATGCTTGCATCTACTCTTCCAGCAGTATAAGTTCCCGTAAGATTTTGATAACGCACGCCGGGAAGAATAGTAATTATGTTGCCGTAATTGAATGTCAACATTCCATACCAAGCGCTTTTATTCTCTATACCGTTATAATTGTTTACTTTTGAAGCAATGTCGTTTGCACGAAAACCACCACTGAGTATAGCATTAGTCTTATTAGTTAATGGAACTAACTGCCACATAAGGCCATCATTTAAAGGATATGCCATATTAAAAGCGCCTTTTAGAAAATTCCCGTAACTATATCCATTGTAAACAAAATTTGCCATGCTTAGGCCAGTGGGATTAAAAATCAAATTATTGTCATAATTCCTAAAAGCAGATGTAACAACATCTCCGCCGTTATAAATTGTTGAACCGCTTCTTTGAAAGTAATTATAGTAACGGGTTCTATCCTGGTACATTCCTCCAAACTTCAGTTTTGTACTTAACAGGTCGAAAAGATTAAAATCATGTTCAAGGTCAATTTTTGCTTCATAAAACCTATCTTTGAGTAAATAATGCGAATTAGTTATGTTATCAAGCCATGCTGCAGTATCATTCGGTTGTATGTAAGAAGCAATTACATTAGGAGGAAGCTTTTCTATTGACTGGCCAATACCTCCGGTAAACCCGCCATAATCTTGAACAAAATTGAAAGTTGCGTCACCCGGATCTTGAGACCTCGAATATGAGTAAGCTAATGTACCATGTATCTGGAAAAATGGAATTGATGCATCTACACTTAGAAGGCTTGTCAGCGAGTTCAGTTTTGTATCAGTGCCGTTCAGTCCATAGTTAAGTTCTCTTGCATTACTTAAAATATATGCCGTTTCGCTGCGATTTGTGGCCTTGGTATCGCTGTAGCTCATTACATTCTCTAAGCCTATACTTAAATCTTTTCCTTTATAATCCAGCACCAAAGTACCGTCATCCCGATTGCGAATTCTATAAGTATCTGTCAGAGTCAAGTTATCCAAATATGGTATTGTAGCATCTCCCAAATTCACATTTAAATTTTGTGTACTATAATCAGCGCCGAACTGCTGATCACTAAGATTACGTCTCTCCGCAGAACCTTGGAGGAAAATACCAAAGTGATCGTCGAAGTAGCGATTTTCAATCGAGGCAACGTACTTATAATCATTTGCTGAATTCTTTAATTGATTGTATTCTCCTTGAGCAAGAAGACCGATCCTAGGTAATAAGCCGTTGGGACTTTTTTGTCCTTTTCTCAAATCGAAGTTTACAACACCGCCGAGTACTGCTGCATCCATATCCGGAGTAATTGCCTTAATAACCTCAATTCCTCCAAGGCTGCTTGAAGAAATCATACTTAAATCCACTGCTCTATCGCCTAACGAACTATTAGTCGCAGCACTATTTATATCAGTACCTGTAAGAAGATTACCGGAAGCAATATTACTCGGCAATTGAATACCGTCTATAGTTATCTGATTGTATTGCGGTGCAAGGCCACGTATTACTACCTGGGATGCTTCGCCACCTTCCCTAACAAGGGATACACCAGGCAGTCTTCCCACCGATTCTGCCGCATTTGCATCCGGAAGTGTTTGTATTCTAGCTGCAGAAACCACATTCTGAATTGATGTGGAATTCAACTGTTGATTTATAGCTTTTGTCTGCCCTTCTGCTTGTGCAGTAACAACTACCTCTTTCCCTTTAACAGCAACAGGCTCTAGATAAAAATTATAAACTACAGTCTTATTTTCTTTAATACTGAATTTGACTTCTTTTTGTTGATAACCTACAAAAGTAGCGCGAACAGTATATTCACCTGTCGGGATATTATCTATAACATAGTTGCCATTTTGATCAGCAGCGGACCCTAATGAGGTTTTCATTACCAAAATATTAGCAAAAGGCAGGGGTTTCTTTGTTTGAGCATCTATCACGGTTCCTTTGATTGAACCGGTTGTTTGTGCAAATATTTGAAAATTAAAAAATTGTAGGAAGAATAAAGTACTAATAATGACAGTAAAGATTTTTTTCATCATATATTATTTCTTCTTTTAATGATTAAAACTTCTTTTTTATTTTTTCTTAGGTATCTTTTATTCTTTTTCCGCTTAAAATGCCAATCAGTTTATTCGTTATTAAAATAAACCATATAAAAATAAAAAGCAATAGTTTAATTTATTTTATTTTAGTAGTCATTTTAATTAATATTTTTGATTGATATGTTTTATTATAGAATAAACTTACGATCTATAAGAAATTTCATTACTAATATTTGATTACTTAATAAATAAGTGAAATTTAAATGTTTTTCTATTGATACAAGTAGTTAATTCGAGTGTCGAACCAATAAATCAATTACTTGCAAGTCTTTATTAGAGGAAGAAGAACCTATCATTATTTTATATTTATCTGGTTCAACCACAAAACCTTTCCCGTCTATCCATCTTTTAAGTATGTCATTAGAAATTTTAAACTTTAAACTTTTTGTTTCGTTTGGATCTAATGAAATTCTTTTAAATCCCTTAAGTGTTTTTATAGCGCGATTATCATTATCAGCTTTAATATATAATTGGACTACTTCATCACCTTTTACTTTTCCCGTATTTGTAACATCAACAGAAACAAAAGCTGAATCGTCCGGGTGAATAATATTTTTTGATATATTCAAATTATGAAATTTAAATGTCGTGTAACTTAAACCGTAACCAAATGGATATAAAGGAGTTCCCTTGAAATACCTGTAAGTCCGGTTTTCCATACTATAATCTGTAAATGAAGGCAATTGGTTAACGGACTTATAAAAAGTTACCGGGAGTTTACCACCGGGATTATATTCTCCGCTTAGTACGTCGGCAATTGCATCTCCTCCTTCTTCACCCGGATACCATGCTTCTATAATTGCAGGAATATTTTTATTTTCCCAATTAATAGCTAATGCACTTCCGTTAAGTAAAACTAAAACAATAGGTTTTCCTGTTGATGCAATTTTATTTATCAATTCTTCCTGTGTATCGGGAAGTTTTAAATTTGTTTTATCGCCTCCTTTAAATCCTTTTACATCTACGTTCATCTCTTCCCCTTCCAGACGCGGTGATAATCCCATTACCATAACAACAACATCAGATTTTTTTGCAGCAGCAACGGCTGTTTGTTCAAGGCTGTCATCCGGTATATCCCAGATTAAATGCATAAAAGCGTAGCGCTCTTTCTCATAAAACTCAACTTTTATTTTATATGCTTTGCCTCCAGTAAGGTATACATCCTTATAAGTCTTAGTCGGATCGAATTCACCATAATAATTAATTAAAAGAGAATCATCCAGATAAATTCTATATCCGTTATACCCGTATCCCCCCAATGCATATTCCCCGGACTTGGGCGGAACAATAACTCCAGTCCATCTAGCACCAAAATCATTAGGTCTGAAATTTTTACTAGGCGCCTCATCCCACCAATCAAAGTCAATATTTTTATCAATTCTTGTAAAAGCAGGTTTACCATTAAAATCTCTATTATCAAAATACTCGCCTTTTAAGCCATGTACTTTTTTATCCTTTGCTGTATAAAAAAAAGAATTATCAATAACTACAAAGGATGGTAGACTATCTGCTATATTACAGCCCCGCGCATAAATAATTTTTGAATCCTTAAATTTATTCTTTATTCCTTCCAGCGGAGTTACCGGATGAGACGGAAATCCGTTATAGTTGCCAAGTAATACTTCAACATCATTTGCATTAGGACCTATAACCGCAATAGTTTTATTACCGCCTTTTTCATTTAGAAAATTTTTCAACGGCAGCAAATGATTTACATTCTTCAAAAGAACTATTGATTCTCTTGCTGCCTTTAATGCCGTCAGTCTATCTCCTTTGGTATCTATTTTATTTAATTTCGAGTACGGGACCATTTCCGGCGGATCAAACATTCCGAGTTTAAATCGAGCGGTAAATAGTCTCTTTACGGAAGTATCTATAGTCTGCATTGAAACAATACCCTTTTTTACTGCATCATATAAATAAGGGTACGAATTACCGCAGTTTAGATCTGTTCCTGCTTTTACGGCAACAGTAGCTGCAGATTCTTTGGAATTGACAATTTTATGAAATTCATACATATCCGAAATTGCCCAGCAGTCGGAAACTATATATCCTTTAAATCCCCATTCTTTCCGGATTATTTTTTCCAAAAGAGGATTGCTTCCGCAGCATGCATATCCTCTAAGCATATTATATGCACACATTACTGCCGCCGCCTTACCATCCACAATACATTTTTTAAATTGAGGAAGATATGTTTCTCTTAAATCATAATCTTCAACCTGCACATCCACCGTATGCCTTGCAGATTCAGGCCCGTTGTACACTGCAACGTGTTTGGGTGTTGCGTCGGTTTTTAAATACTTAGGATTATTCCCCTGCATACCTTTTACAAACTGCTCGCCCATTTCTCCCGTTAAAAAAGGATCCTCACCATATGTTTCCATTCCCCTGCCCCACCTTGGATCTCTAACAATATTTATATTCGGCGACCAGAAAGTTAACCCCTGGTAAATTCCTCTTTGATTTCTTTTTATTGCTTTATTGTATTTTGCTCTTGCTTCATTGGAAATTACGGTAGCAACATTATACATAAGGTTTGTATCCCATGTTGCTGCTAAACCGATAGGCTCCGGAAACACTGTGGCAATACCGTTGCGCGCAACACCATGCAAAGCTTCGTTCCACCAATTGTAAGCCGGAATACCTAGTCGTTCTATTGCTGGAGCGTTATAAACCATCTGGGATACTTTTTCTTTAAGTGTCATTCGAGAAATAAGATCGTTAACTCTTACCTCTATAGGCAGGTTAGGATTTTTATAAGGGCGTATTCCTTGTGCAAAAATATTTATGTTTGCAATAATAAAAAGGATAAAGATAATTTTTTTAATCATATTTTTTATGTATGACTTATTAAGTACTTTTTCAAAATTAGGAATTATCATGTGAAATTATTTAGTAAGATGTCAGGCTGTTCATTAAATATTTTTACTATCAATTCACCGAAAAGAGAATTTGCCCAGGCAAACCAATTTCTAGTGAAATTATCTTTGTCGTTTTTATTGAAAGATTCATGCATAAAACCCGTCGCAGCACTTGTATATTTTAAAAAAGTTAAACATTGTACGATTTCATCTTTATTTGTACTCGTTAATGCCTGCATAATAATACTCATTGGCCAAATTGAATCAATTAGAGTATGAGGACTGCCGATCCCATTTGCCTCTTTACCTTGAAAAAAATACGGATTGGAAGAAGACAGTAAAAACTTTCTTGTATTTAAATAGATAGGATCGTCAATATTACAGCAGCCTAAATACGGTAATGAGAGAAGGCTGGGTATATTTGCATCATCCATAAAAATTTTATTACCGAAACCGTCAATTTCATAAGCAAATATTTCTCCATATGTAAGATGATTTGCTGAAGTATATTCTTTTAATGCTTTTTTAATTTCCGAGGCCAGCGTTAAACATTCAGCAGCAAATTCACGATCATTAAGAATTTTATCTGACATCCGGGCTAATTGTTCTAATGAAACAACTGCAAAAAAATTAGAAGGGATATTAAACGGAAAGATTGCAGCGTCGTCTGAAGGCCTGAAAATAGTAACTATTAAACCATTCGGCATAACCGGATTACCATAGCCGTTGCCTGGAACTGTATCTGTACTCCATGATGTAATTCTGCCGAATCTATATGTGCCTCTGTTCGATTTATGCTGTTGTTCCCTAAAAGTCTGCAAAATAAGTTTAGCGGCACTTCTCCAATTTTCACCGTAACACGAAACATCTCCGGTTTCTTTCCAAAAGCCGTAAGACAATCTAATAAAATAGCAAAGAGAATCGAGTTCCCATTTCCGTTCATATATTCCCGGTTTCATTTCCGTAATATCATTATTCCAAGGGCTAACTTCTTTATCTTTACAAAATGCATTAGCATACGGATCGATCAATATACATTTTGTCTGCCTAATAATTACTCCTTTTAGCATATCCTTTAATTTTTTGTCTTTATCTGCCAGGGGTAAGTAGGGCCAAACTTGTGCAGTCGAATCTCTGAGCCACATTGCATTAATATCGCCTGTAATTACAAACGTATCCGGTCTCCCGTCTTTCGAATCAAAATAAACAGTCGTATCGAGTGTATTCGGATAACAATTCTCAAAAAGCTCTGCTAATTCTTTATCTCTAATACAATCTTTTATTTCGGAAATTTTTTCTTCTACAGCAAAGCTAACAAAATTTCTATTTTCAAGTTTAGGACGTTGATTCATATAAGATTTTAATTCAAAATTTAAAGAGGGAAAATTCGTTTATAATAAGTAAGGTTGAAAATATAATATATCTTACTTTTTACTGAAAGTAATCCAAGTTAAACCATCATTTCTTATATGTACTTTTTCAGTATTGCCGGATGATTCCAAAGCAGCTTCAAAAAAATCCGGCGTACAATAAATTTGAGGAGGCATTTTAAAACCCGGTATGTTTTGTTTCTCGATTTTTAGCTGCTCAAAATCACTTGTAAATTTTCCGTTCTTTACAAAAAAATTTCTTTCATGGTAATAAATTAGCCTTAAAAACCATTTAGCCGCCTCTTCCTTTTTAACCTTAAAAGATACGTTATTACTTCCTGCGGCATTTGTCGAAAATTGAAGATATCCCCACATTTCAGGATAATGCATATCAACTACACCTTGTGGAGACCAGACCCAATTATCTTCCGGGAATGGTTCGCCGGTGGCTGGATTTATTGTCTTTTTATATTCACCATTAATAATATCAGTCTTCCATTCTACGCGGGAAAAATTTATTCTCCATTGATCGCCGTTTTTAGGAGGAATATTTACATCAGCAATTTCTCCAAAAGCTTTAAAAGGGAAAGCAATCTCAACCGTCCATGAAGTGTCCTTATCTCCGGGATGGTTAATTGTTCCCTGAATAGAAACAGCTGTTTTTAATCCATGAATATCCCATCCGTTTACCGCAGCTTTTTTTGTATCACGGTATGGTTTAATTAAAAGCAGGTCCCAAACCGTATTGAATGCATTCATTTCAAATTCGCTGTAACGGTGAGTATCGCCATCGGGATCAATAAATACTTCAAAATCATTATCTCTAAAAATGACGGTATCCCGTTGTCTTAAGGTAGCCCAAATATCCGGTTCTTGAAGTACGGCGCCGACGTACAAATATTTATCATCCCATAGCATCTTGACTCTTGTACGAAATCGCGGAGTGGGTTTGGAAGGTCCAAGTATATCTACGAAATCTTTTGTCCAATTTATTTTTCCCCACGCTGCCTCATTTAATTTGCCGTCGATCTTTATAGGTGTATTCGTATAATAACAGATATATTTTCGCGGAGAAAATTTGATAATTGGTATTTGCAGTGTTTGAGCTATACATACCGAACTAAATATTAGAACAAAGAAAAATTTATTTATCATGTTTAGCAATTTTGTTTAAATTATTGTTTTGAAGACTCTATCAATTCTCCAACAGTCGAAGTAGCCAGGCCGACAACGGTATCGCCGGCACCATAATAAATTAATACTTTACTATTAATTTCTGCAAATCCTTCACTATCATAATCTTCTACTATCATACCGCTTGGGAATACTACATTAGGGACCTGTCCGGTTAACTCGTATAATTCTCTAGGTTCCAGAATATTATATTTCCCTCTCGATAATACGATTGAAGGATCGTTCAGATTATGTAGCGAAACACCTGCCTGATATATATTTGATCTTGCAAAATGCATAGCTACACCATGATATATATGCAGCCATCCTTCTTTAGTTTTTACCGGCGGAGGTCCGGATCCGATATTTTCATCCCAGTAATGGAACCTGCCCTCCATAACGGGTTTAATTGTTTCCCATTTTATAAGATCATCGGAAGATGATAAAAATATTGTATTACCTGATTTGGGACCATTATTAAGCTTAACCTTGTTTGGCCTTTCGAATCTTAAATATTTACCATTAATTTTTTCAGGAAAGAGAACGCCGTTACGAGTATCGTACTCGGAAACAATACCAAGGAACCGGAAATCTTCGAAATCATTAGTCTTTGCTAATCCTAAGCTGCAGCCTTTATCCATGTCCATTGCGAACATTATAAAAAATTCGTTTCCCAACTTTGTTATTCTCGGGTCATAAACATGATAAATCTTCTCTTTAATTTTTTCAATTCCTTTGAATTTAATAATTTTTTTATCTACTTTGAAATCAGTACTATTATTACCTTCTGCTTTTACTATAAAAGTTTCCCTTCCCCTATTTTGAACACGGAGAAGTAAAATATATTTATTGTTAAATTTTATAGCACCGGGGTTGAATACGGATGAAACATCTATCATATTCGGTGATATATTAGGCACATCAGACCTAGTAATGATAGGATTTTTTGAAGATCTGTTTAGAACACACATTTTTAATAATTACATTTTTTAGTTTAAATAAATTGAATAATTATAACAGAAGCCAATTTGAATTAGTTACATCAACACATTTACAGAGCAAATATCATTTGCAGAAATCGGGAGAATATTACCTTCAATTAAATTTCCATCTACGGTTATGCTTTTTATTCCATGTTCGCGGCCATCCGGATTCTCTACATTAATTAAATATTTTGTATTGCGAAATATTCTTTCAACTTTGAATGTTTTCCATTCCGAAGGAATTGCCGGATCAATAATTAATCCATTATAAGAAGCTCTAACTCCTAAAATATAATCAAAGAAAATTCTGTACATCCACGAAGCAGTTCCAGTTTGCCACGAATGACTTGCTCTGCCCGGAGAAGAATGCTCATCGCTGGTAATATACTGTGAATAGACATAAGGTTCCGCAAAAAAAATATCTGAATCAATTCTATCCGGCAGTAACTTTTTAAAATATTCAAATGCCATATTTCCTCTCCCCATCATGCTTTCGGCTTGAATAAGCCAAGTTGACGGATGACAAAAAACTCCTCCGTTTTCTTTTTTGCCGGCAACACATCTTGAAATTAACCCTATATTAGGATCAATATCTTTAAAAGCGGGAGCGCAAATTTTAGGACCGAATTCCGAATCCAGATGTTTTTTTACACTATCGAGCGCAGTAAATAATCTATCTTTATTAGGTAAATTTGCAATAACAGCCCAGATTTGTGTATTAATAAAAATCTTTCCATACTTATTATTCTTTGATCCTATTTTTTTATCACCTGCACCGAAGGCCCGTATATACCATTCCCCATCCCAGCAATATTCATCAATACTTTCACAAATTCTATCTCTCAATTCAATAACATTTTTAGTTTCTATACTTTCGCTTTCAAACAATTCTATAAGTTTGTTCAACATTGCTACATAAAACATACCTCCCCATACACTCTCTCCGCCGTCATCACCTCCAATATAATCGAGAGTATCATTCCAATCTCCTCTCCCGAATACAGGTAAATTATGCTTTGCCAAATTATTTTTAGTAAATTTTACAACAGCTAATAAATGTTCCAAAATTGTTCCGTCAGATTTATCTACAAACGGAGCATTTTTATAGAGGATGGAAGAATCACCAGTTTCATTTATAAAATCAGTTACAGCCAGTATAAACCATAATGGATCATCACAGTGTTTTGTTAATTCACCATTTCCTTCATTATAAAAATGATGGAAGGCCCTTCCGTCTTTAAATAATTGCCGCGCTAAAAACATTATTCTGTTAGAAGCATTATCAGGCTGTGAAATGGTTACGGAAATTACGTCTTGTGATGTATCTCTGAATCCGAAGCCTCTGCTTATACCCCAATAATAAAAACTTGCAACTCTGCCGATGTCAAATGCTACTTTAGCCTGGTATTGTATCCAATAATTGACGAATGAGTTAATTTCAATATCGGGTGTTGCAGCAACGGTATAGTGGAAAAAATCATCCCAGTTTTTTTTTATCTCCTTAAGTGCTTTATCTGCAATATCGGAACTATAATATAATGAGGGAATTTTTTCCTTTTCAACATTGAACTTCGATTTTGAAATAACACCAAGAGAAAAGATAATATCTTTTGATTCTCCGGGAAGTAGTTCAATATCAATTTCCAATACACCCACAGCATTTCCAAAATCAGTATCACGACAACTTAAATTTCCAGTTTCAATAGCTTCCGGATTATTTTCATTTCTATAAGCACCTATAAATCTTTCGCGTAAGGTTTCATATTTTATAACAGGCTGGTTAACCGTAAAAAACGCCCATTGGTCCCATTCTTTATTTTCCTGCTGTTGTGTGCCGTTTGCCTGAGTAACCCAATAGGTTTTTGTTGCGAAAATCGAATTAAGCTCTTTATCGAAATATACTCTGTTAAAATGCTGGTCGTCGCATTGATTTATTATATCAATAAGCCCATGCCCAAGAGCAAACTCTACATAACCAAAAATTGAAAGCTTACGTTTTTTATTTGAATTGTTTGTAAGTGTGGTTTTCCATATTTCCCTATTATCTTCAAGAGGTACGAAATATATTACTTTTGACTTTATTTTATTTATATCCGCTTCACTGCGTGTGTAACCAAATCCATGGATGATTTTATAAGCATCGGGATTTTTTCCTACGGGCTGCCAAGTCAAACTCCAAACATCTGATGTTTCGCTATCTTTTACATAAATATATTTTCCTGGGCGGTCAGGCGGAACATCATTTATACGGTATCTTGTTATTCTACCATGTAGGGGATTTTTAAAATAACTAATTCCTCCACCGTTATTAGATATTGTAGCAAAATAATTTTTATTATATATGTAGTTAATCCATGGAGTTGGTGTTTTTACATTTGAAATAATAAATTCCTTGCTATCATCAGAAAAGTATCCGTAGTTCATTTATTCTCCGCAATAAAAAACTGTCCTTATAAATAGGATAGCCTATATACTTCTCGAAACTAGAGTTATTTTTATAATTGTAATTTTATATTCTGTAAATTGTACGTTTATTTTATTATAAAATATACTAAAATATAAAATATATTATATTCATTATAAAATCAAATTAAATTAGCAATATTTTTTAAAGTAACTAGAATTAAATGTATAAACATTTTCAGTTTATTTCTTAAAGAAATATTCATTATCCATTGAAATTAAATTTAATATAAATATCTACTCAAACTTAGATATTTATTTGTTCTAGCTCGTTATAATTTTGCGAAAAGTGGAAATAAAACAGATGAACTTAAATTAAAAATAGGTCTAATAATCTATCAATTAAATTTAGTGTTTAATTTTTCAGATACATAAATTACGGTTACCGGTTAATAGGTAATTTAAAAAAGTCCTCAAGTATCAATGATGCGGCACCTATTGCAACAGAAAACTGATGATGCTTATTTACCACTATTTTTAACGAGTTACTTGTAATTGATATTACTTTCATATCAATTTCTTTTTTTACTGATTCAATTAAAATATTTTCAAGTTCTGAAATGACCCCTGTGATTATTAATGTATCGGGATTTAATATTGCTATGGCGGGTGCGATTGTTTGACCTACAATATTTCCAATCATTGAAAAAATTAAGTTCGCAATTGAGTCTCCGTTTTTAGCTGCATTTAAAAGTAATTCAATATCAATGGATTCTATAGATGAAGTATAATTTTTAAGAATTTCACTTTCCGAAAATCTGTTACGTACAGTTGAAAGAATTTCTTTTAAGGTAGGTAAATGTGGATATAATTCTCCTGCACTATAGGACGTTCCTCTATAAAGTTCATTATTAATGACGATTCCAATTCCAAGGCCACTTACATTTTTATCAATTTCTAATAAAACAGTTAAGTAATTTCTTGTAGATTTGAAATTACCGCTCCATTTTAATCCCATTGCGGCAGCGTTAGCGTTATTTTCAATTAAAACCAAAAAAGGCAAATTATTTAATTTTTCTAAAAGAGGGAAATTCATTTCAGGTAAAACACTTGACATAACAACAATACCGTTTTGAGCATTTACTATACCCGCAAATGCAACTCCAACTCCTAATACTTTTTCTTTTTTGATTTTATTTTCCTCGATAGTATTGTCGATAACATTTGTAATAATGACTGCTAGTTCTTCAACTGTACTACCCGTGTTAAGCTTTGTAATTTTTCTAGCAATTATACCGCCGCTAAAATCCAAAACGACTGTTGTCATTTCACCGACTTCTATGTCCAAGCCTATGACATAGGCAGCATCGTTATTTAAAGTCCATACATAAGGTTTTTTCCCTCCTTTGTTTGTGGAATCTCCTTTACCGTAGAAAGAAATAAAAGTTTTGGCAGATAATTCTTTTAAAATATTAAAAATTGTTGAGGGCCGCATTCCGGTTTTTTTAACCAGATCGCTGCTTGATATAGTTCCATTTTCCTGAATAAGTTTTAGAACAAGTTGTTCATTAATATCTTTAACTACTCTTGCATGAAAAGATAGTAATTTTTTTCTCGGCATTATATCTATTCACCCTGATTATTTATCATGTTAAATTACAAAATATAATAGTTTAATTAAAAATTATTCTATAGAAATTTCATCGATGAATAACCACGCTTTACCTCCCGCAGCAACATGCCATGCCGGGCAAACGCTTACATTCTTTGCAAACACTTTAACATAACGCGCATTTACTTGTTGAAGGTCTTTAGTAAAATTTTTTATACCGGCAGCGCTATGTTCTTTATCGTCCTTGTTATCTATCTCATATACTTTTGTAAATTTTTTTCCGTCTGTTGAAACATAATATTCAATTTGTTTAGGATAAAATATCCACGATCCTGTATTTTGAAGAAAATCCGCACTTATAGAGGTTATATTTTGAACCTTGCCTAAATCGATTACGGCATCAAGATCGTCGCCATGGTATCCTTGCCATGCATCCGTATGAAAGTTATCTGATCCTTTTATTCCATCGATTAATCCGAATGAACCTCCTCCCGGATATGATTCGCTGTACTTTGTATATAATTTAATACTTCTCCCTGCTGGTATTTTATTAAAATTTGAAATCATTGTTTTGCTGAAAATTCCGTTTTTATAACAAACTGCTTTTATGGTGGAAGTTTTATTGATAGTAATCGGCGAAGAATAGATATTCTTTCTACTTTCAGGATTTGAACCATCTATTGTATAATAAATTTTTACTGAATTTTCAATGGAAGCTAAAGCTGCGATAGTTGAGTCTCTAAAAATTCTGCTGCCTTCAGTTAAATAAGGCACAGGTACAAAGGGATATTCTATTTTAGAAACCGGTCTGGATTTTAAACTTCTTCCCCACTCTCCGGGTTTTGATGCCATATTAAATGAAAGCTCACCGCCGTTTTCCAAATCTGAATTTGTAAAATATGAATACGGATAAGATTTCCCGTTAAACTCTGTAGATTTAATAAAATAATTATTATTAGATAAATTATTTGCAGCAATAATAAATTTTTTCTTACCACCAGTATTAATAATAACTTTATCGAATAGAGGAGTTCCAATTATATATTCATTATCACCAGGACAAACAGGATAAAATCCCATCGCACTTAATACATACCATGCAGACATTTGTCCGCAATCATCATTCCCGCAGAGTCCGTTCGGTTTATCAGTATATAATTTTGTCACTATTTGATGAACTATTTGTTGTGTTTTCCATGGTTCCCCTGAATAGTTATAAAGATATGCCATATGATGACTCGGTTCGTTTCCTTGCGCATACTGCCCTATCATCCCGGTTATATCTGCTTGTTCTCTTCCCGTTAGTTTCGGTTTTGTATCGAATAAACTATCAAGCATCATATTGAATTTAGCATCACCGCCCATTAGCTTTATTAATCCGTCTATATCCTGCGGAACAAAAAAACTATACTGCCATGCATTAGCTTCGGTATAATTACCGCTTACGGAATAAGGATCGAAGGGTTCAACCCATTTCCCGTTTTTTTTGGCCCTCATCAATAAAGTGGATGGATCAAAAACATTTTCATAAAATTTTGCCCGATCAATAAAATATTTATAATCATTCTTCTTACCCAGTGCTTTTGCCATTTTTGCAATACACCAATCATCATAAGAATATTCAAGTGTTTTTGAAACACTTTCACTTTCAAGATCGGCAGGGATGTAGCCCATTTCCTTATAATATTTTAATCCGTTATCGTCCAGCATAGCACTTTTTTTCATTGCTTTATAAGCTTCTTCAACATTAAAATTTCTAATTCCTTTAAAATAGGCATCTGTAATAACGGGAATTGAATGATAACCGATCATTGTTCCTGTTTCGTTTGAAGCAAGCTCCCATACCGGCAGTAAACCGCTTTCTTTATATTTTTCTATTAAAGATCTCACCATATCAAGATCTTGTTTCTTTTCTATTATAGTAAATAAAGGCTGCTCAGCTCTGAAGGTATCCCACAATGAAAAGACCGTATACATATTGTAGTCTTTAGCCTTATGTATTTTACGATCCATTCCGATGTATCTTCCGTCGACATCGGAAAAGATATTAGGAGTTATTAATGAATGGTACAATGCTGTATAAAAAATTGTTTTGTTACTATTACTTTTTGATTCAACCGAAATTACCGACAATGCTTTATTCCATTTATCATTTGCATTTTTTTCTATCTCATCAAAATTCCATCCGGGGACTTCTGCTTTAACATTTTTCTCTGCACCGGTGATACTGACAAAAGAGATCCCGACTTTTATCAAAATTTTTTCATCTTTAACTGTATTGTATCTTACATATGCTTGTATATCATTTCCTTCTGCAAAAGATTTATTATCTTGAAGCGTATCATTCACTGCTATGCCGAAATCTTTAAAGGGTTTCGAAAACTCGGCATAAAAATAAACGCATTCATCTTTAGCCCAGCCGGTTGATCTCCTATAACCTTCTATTATTTTATTATTAATAATTTTAATTTCGGAACCTGTTGTTTTATCTTGAATCCCATGGTTAAGATCGATAATAATATTTGCTTCGGACGTCTCCGGAAAAGTATATCTCTGAAAGCCTGCGTGTTCGGTTGCCGTTAACTCGGCTTTTATTTTGTAATCTTTTAAGTAAACGGAATAATATCCTGGTTTTGCAATTTCACTTTTGTGGCTGAATCTTGAGCTATATCCGGAGTCCGGATCGGTTCTAGATCCCGGCACAGTCATTACTTTACCGGTAGTAGGCATGAATAAAATATCTCCATAATCACCAATACCGGTTCCGCTTAAATGAGTATGACTGAATCCCATTATAGTGCTGTCTGAATAATTATAACCGGAACACCAATCCCAGCCTTCAGTTCTGTTATCGGGACTCAATTGAACCATCCCGTGCGGAAGAGCTGCTCCCGGGAACGTATGTCCATGGCCCCCGGTTCCTATAAATGGATCAACATACCTGGTATAATTTGTTTGAGCAGATATATTTTTTCCAATTAGTGAAAAGATTAAAATTAAAATAACCGGACATAATCTTTTTTGAAGGAGTGAAATGAAATATTTGATTGAAGTAGAAAAAGATATTGTGTTTAAACCAAAAACAAGCACTCTAACTTTATATAATATTTTCATTTGAGTAATAACATTTTAATTGTTTTAAAATAGGGATTTATTCCATTAGCTAAAGCAGTCAATCGTACAATGTACAATCCGCTTGAATATTTTGAACCATTAAATATGGAAGTATAATTACCTGGATTCATAACTTCATTCTTTAATGTTGTTATTTCATCTCCGAGGACATTGTATACTTTTAAAATTACCAATTCACGTTGAGGTAATTCAAATTTAATAGTTGTAGAAGGATTAAACGGATTAGGATAATTCTGCATTAATACAAGATTATCAGGAAGTTCTTTTTTGTTTTTAGCTGCCTGCGTTACCGGCAATACAAGTGAACTGAAAACAGAATCTGTATATGACTTAAGATTATTAGCTGCATATACCATAATACCTGCTTTAGGGTAAGAAGCAGGCTGCCATTCAGCAACATTTGTTGCAAAGTTTAAATCATTATCATCATTAAGTACGCCAATCATGGTTTTAGATGCACCGATAGAATCTGCCCACTGATTAAAACGACCGACATAATCAGCGTTAAAATAAGCCATGTCCATTACAAAGTTGAAATACGAAGAAACATCTTTGGATTTGCCGATCACAGAAGCCGGCTGTCCCCAATATCCTGCATATATTGCCGCTATATACATTTCAGAGGCACTATCTTGAGATCTTGGACCAAAATATTTTCCTATCTCTTTCAATAAAGCAATATAATCGGCATTCCCTGTTGCTCGATGTTCTATATCCAATGAAATGCCGTCTAGATGTAGTGAGTCAATTGCACATATTTTTATAAATTTAGCGAATTGTTGGTAGTCCAGCTGTACACTATCATAAGTTGTAAATGGAGCCGATGTGCTCCAAGAAGGGGCATCGTCAACATTCATCAAGACTTTTACTCCTCTTGCTTGAAGAATTCTTATATCTCTAATAATTTCTCCATAAGAATGATAATCTACGTTTCTCATCCATCCAGTAGCATAATGAGCCGAATCAGCCAATTCCCATAATGTCCCTTCAAATATTACTACTACATTTGCCTTATCAGTAAACGATGTTAAAGAATAATGGTCAGGTCCGTGGGAATCAAAGACATAATATGCTACTTTATTATTTCCGACTTTAGGTATGCCTGTTTGTAGGTTTTGAAATCCGGAAGTAAAACCGGTAAGAAATAAAAACAAAACAGTTGCACTTAAAAAAAATATTTTTTTCATAAGCTGATTTTTTGCTTCCGGATAATTTACACTAGCAAAATATATTCTTATTGACTTACAAATTCTCCTTTA
The DNA here is from genome assembly GCA_046705645.1 of Ignavibacteriaceae bacterium. Taxonomy (GTDB): domain Bacteria; phylum Bacteroidota; class Ignavibacteria; order Ignavibacteriales; family Ignavibacteriaceae; genus FEN-1297. Next base: position 21,612 of record JBJKQE010000123.1, read on the forward strand.
TCCAAACTCCAATCGTTTCCAAAATAACCGGTAAATTTAACTCCGGCACTATCGGATTTTAATATACCGGAATTGTAAATTACAATATCCGGGAAACTGGTATACTGATCAAAATAATCAGCTAGATTTACCAAATCCATTCCTTTCAATCCGGTTCCGCCAATTATACCTACACTTGCCACTTTGCTGTCGCTTCTCGGACGAATCATCAAACATGCATAATCTTTTCCTTTGTATTCCTTATTGCCTACTACAATTTTATTGTTATCAACTTGTACAGGAGAATTCTTAAGTAATTTATTCCAGGCTGAATTTGTGTTTGAATTGCCGAAAAGAATAACGCTTCTATCCTTATATTTTTCACGGCTAAACTCATCATCCGGTATAATTTGAATTGCGGCGTTACCTTGATACCATATCTTTTCCGCATCGCATCTTACCTTATTTAGAGCCCACTTGTTTTCGGCTTTATCTCCGTGAGTACCGTAAACAAATAAGACATCATGATTAAATGCTTCCCTAAAATTACCACAGCGTTCCGGATATTTATCCTTTGCGTTTATGCCGTCAACAACATTCCATTGATCCTCTTTTAACCTTAAAAATACTTTTCCATTATCAGGAACATTAATGTCAGGCATTATTTGCCCGTTCATAACAACGGTAATAGGCTGTCCTTTAGGCAGCATTGATGCATCAATAGAAAGCATATCAACATTGCTTGTGGTTCCTATAAACTCTCGTTTCCCTGGCTCAAAATTGAAATTAATTTTACTTAACTTTTGCTGTTTAATTTGATTGATAATTTCCACCCAATAATCTTTTGAAGCAATAGCCGGATTGGCGGTAACAAAATCAATATTATCAACCATATTATTTGCAGCGACCGCATGATGGGCAAAAAAGTCAAACAGAGGTGCCCAATCAACACAATCTGCGCCCGGTTCATCCGAAACATCCCACCAGTGACTAGCTCCCGGTTCAACGTAATAAATAAAATCTTTGTGAAATTTGGATAAAACTTTTACCATGGATTCAGCTTGTTCAGGCGGAACGTTATCATCCAATGCACCCTGAATAATATAAATTCCATCCGGTTTAAGATTAGTAGCAAATGCATACGTATCACTCTGCTTCAATGAACGAACAAGCATTTTTGTAACAGGAGTCGAGTCTCTTAAAGAACTAATTCGATATGACCAATAACTTATCCAACCGGCGCTGGGACCTATTGCACCGAATAAATCCGGGTAATTAATACCTAGATGCCACACACCATGCCCGCCCATCGAATGTCCGGTAAGGTAAATCCGGTTTCTATCAACATTAAATTCTTTTTCGGTAATGTTAAGAACTTCCAGAGCATCCTGCCTACCCCAGTTTTCCCAATCATATCCATAAGGACGGCGGTTTGTAGGACAAACAATATATCCCCAATCTTTATGATAGTAAGCTTCCGCTTGATTTATCGCTTCAACACCCGCACCGTGTAGACTTAAGAAAAGTGCGGGTTTTCCTTTTAAATTTATAGGAGGATTAATAGCGTAGTATTGAACGCTTCCGTCCAGTTTACTTATAAATGTTTCTCTATAATCGTCATTTGGTGTCAAAACTTTCAATTCAATTGAAGAGGATGATAAAACTTTTTCTCCTGTCTTTTGTTTTTTTACAATTTGTATATTCAATTTTATTTTACCTGTATTTTGCTGGACTGGAAGTTTTATCCTGAAAGCAACTTTGTAAATTGAAAGTGGCAAAATCTCATTAATTGAATAATACACGGGAATTGAACTTCCTGTCCATGTTTTTACAAACAATCCTTTATAATAATCTTCGGTAGCATTTATGAATGGAACTGCACCGTATGTATCTGTTTCTTTATTAATAATGATATCAGGAATTGTTAAATCTCTGTTGTCAATAAGTAATCCATGTTCACCTGTGTGAAGTATTGCTTTGAAATATCCACGTCTACATAGAAATAGAAAGTCATTATTACCTTTATGCAATTTCACAGGAATTAATGAATAATCAAATCTTGGAGCCCAACTTTCAAAAGTATCCTGATCACGGTACGGATTTCCGGAACGTTCAACTCCGTTTATATAAACTTTGCTGTGTCCCATTCCCTCAAGAACAGCAATTTGATCTTCATTAGAATTGTACCGGAAATAAACATATGAATTCCAAAGAGAATCATGTCTGATCCAACCTGTCGAATCAGTTTTAATTTTTTCCCAAGTTCCGATTATTTTCCCATCGTATTTAACTTGTTCATTATCCGAAGGAGCTTTCCAATTGCCTGTTGTAACCAATGCGGTGATTGCATCCGGTGATATAATTCCTCTGTGGTTAAAGTGATGTAATCTAATAATTAACCCATCTTTAAAAATGACAGAATCTTTAGATTGACATTTAACTTTTATAGAAAAAGCCAAAATAATAAGCATTAAAAAAAACAGATATACTCTTTTCATAATATTCTCCGCAAATAATAATTTAATTAGATATAATTTCCTGTCCTTTTTCCGTGTCGCTTTCTTCATGTTTTACGGTTCCATCATCTTTATCATCTCGCACTAATGTTTTCAATCTGCCAAGCATATCTCTAAAATCTCTTATACCTCCAATTGTAAACCAGACTATAATAATTGTTGAAGCTACAAGTGAAATCAAAACATAGTTTTTCCAGAACGTCATCCAGGAAGAATCGGGTACATTTCCGGCAAGATTGAAAATTGTTCCAATTAAAAAAACAGCAACCCAACAGAATGTCCAGCTGTAAGCAATAATATATATAATTTTATCTCCTCTGGTAAATTCTTTTCCCATACCAAGCATTTTCCATCCTTTAAGCGGAACTTCATTGATAACAATATTTTCTTCTTTGATTTCATATTTTCCGCGGTGCAGCATCTTATCCATGTTAAAATTTTGTTTTTTACCTAGCAACGAAACAAGGATATAAATCAAGGATGACATTCCCATTGCAATACCCCAAAAGTTTTGACCATTAATAGGAAAGTGGGGATAAATTTGTTCAAGAATAATTCCGGTTACGGCAATAATTGAACCGACTATCAATGCACTCCAGGCAGCAGCTGTTGTTCCCTTCTCCCAGTATAGACCTCCGATTATTACAGCACCGGAACCTCCAACAAAGATAGCCGCGGTGATGGCAAAATAAAGGAAAATGTAATCAGTCAAGGGGAAAATCAGACTGAAGAGGAAAATAAATATACAAACACCTAAAATTGAAAGTCTTAAAATTTTAAGATGCTGCTTGGGTTCAAACGGCTTTTTCCTGAAAGGCATAATGACATCTTGAATAAAAATACTTCCCCATGAGTGCATATAAGAATTATGCGTCCCTATCGTTGCCATCAGCATTACTGCTAAGAAAGCTCCCGTAATGCCTACCGGCAAGACATGTGTTAATACAAGCGGTATCCTTAATTGACTTTGGGTCTCACCGCTGGCTATTGAATGTAAAACTGCATTAACGCTGTTAGCGACATTTGCGAAATAATGATTGTGCAAAATTGCATATGCTACTACAGGAACAAATACCAGAAAGAGCCATTTAGGAATATCGCGCAGGTTCCCAAGTACTTCTCCCATTTTTGCTTCGTGTGCACTTTTAGCTGAAGAGTTAAAACCGGATGTACCCTGCCATGACAGCTTGACATAAATAACACCAATGACATTTATTAAGAAGTACCAAAAATTAAAATCCGGCACCTTACTTGTGTGAAAAGGATTTAATAACGAAGCATCTTTAGGCGCAGTAATTATACCCTGGAAAATCTGGTTCCAGTTAATAAAAAATAAACATATTACTATTATTATTAGAAAAGTAAGATTGGAAAATACGCCTTGGAAAAATTCGGTTATGATAACCGCAATTTGTCCTCCCGTGAATACAAAGTAAAGAGCTACAAGAAGGAACGAGGCCATTACAACCGGAAAGGTTGAAATTGTAATCCCGAGAAATTTGAAATAAAGCGGGAAGCCGCAAAAGTAAATTATAAAATGTGCACTAACGCTTGGAAATATTCCGAAATTCAACAAACCGGATACGAAAGCTAATATGCCGGCAAATATCCTGAACTTCCTGCTGTAACGCATTTCAAGAAACTGAGCAATAGTTAATGCGCGTGTCTGCCTGAATCTGTATATCACCCAACCCGAAACCGTCATTATTAATAGCACAACCGCCATCATAAATTCCCACCAGCGGAGGTTAAATCCGGCAACGTAATTCACTTCCCATTGACCGACAATTGTTATTGCTCCTATAAAAGCCATTCCTTGCGATACAGTTATCATGTATCTGCCGGCAGTTCTTCCAGCCGAAAGGAAGTCAACAACACTTATTACAAATTTTTTACTCAGACGTACAGCAAAAAAAAGGGCAGATAAACAGATGAAAACAACAGACCAGTCAATAAGGGTTAAATTCATATTAATCCTTTAGCGGTTTGGTGAAAAGATTTTATTATTTAAGAAATCATGTTGAATAAATATTTTATTTTAATTCCGCTATATAAAATTTTATAAAAGATTAAGAAAAAAAATTCTAAATTTAATGAATTATCAAAATAATGGTTTTATTTTATCAAAAAATAAACTCAATAAAATTTTTGAATTTAGCAAGGGTTTTTAAAAATAATTAACTAAGTTTAGCTAAAAATAAAAATAATTTATTATAAAACAAATAATGATTATTTTTTAATAAAATTAACTAAGACAGGTTTCATATAAATTCTTTGCTCAATAGGTATATTAAAATGGAACAAAAATATTAAATTAAATTAAAAAGTTATAATGAAATATTTATTAATTATAATCATAATTATTATTACTAATCCGCAAAAATCATTTGGAATGAAATCCAACAAAGCATTACAATTAATTCCAATGCCATACAAAGTAGAAGAGATTAACGGAAGCTTTTATCTCTCGAAAACAACACATATCATCAGTTATAAAGATACTCTTCAAAATTATTTTTGTTATCAATTAAAAAAATTTACCGGTTTAAATCTTGTTTCAACAAATAACCTGGTATCGGGAAATAAAATAATTATTAAAGTGGATAACAGCCTAAATAAATCTAACAAAGAATTTTACACACTTAAAATTTCCAAAAATAAAGTAGAAATTGAAGCTCCTTATGAAGAAGGCGTATTCAGAGGAATGCAGACATTTTTTCAATTAATTCCAGCTTCCGTAAAATTAAAAAGAAACGGAAGTCCGGTAAAAATTTCGTGCTGTAATATTAAAGATAAACCAAAATTTAACTGGCGCGGACTAAACCTTGATTGTGTCCGGCACTTTATGACAAAAGACTTTATTAAAAGATATATAGACATTTTAGCATATTATAAATTCAATGTATTGCATTTACATCTTACAGATGATCAGGGCTGGAGAATTCAAATTAAAAAATATCCCAAGCTAACCGAAATCGGGGCCTGGCGTAAAGAAGCCAACGGTTCCATATACGGCGGTTATTATACGCAAAAAGATATTAAAGAAATTGTAGCATATGCAAAGAGCCGTTTTTTAACGGTCGTTCCCGAAATAGAAATGCCCGGGCACTGTACCGCTGCTCTAGCAGCTTATCCGCAATATTCTTGTACCGGCGGTCCTTTTGAAGTAGCAAATACTTGGGGAGTATTTAAAGATATATACTGCACGGCAAATGATTCAACTTTTGTTTTTCTTGAAAATATACTTGACGAGGTAATTAAATTATTTCCGGGCAAATATATACATATCGGCGGAGATGAAGTTCCGAAAGACAGATGGAAAGAATCGAAGAGCTGCCAGGAATTAATAAAAAAATTAGGATTAAAAAATGAAGAAGGACTTCAAAGTTATTTTATAAAACGGATATCCGAGTTCCTCAATTCAAAAGGTAAACAAGTAATCGGCTGGGATGAGATTCTCCAAGGCGGTTTGGCACCAAATGCCATAGTAGAATCTTGGCAGGGCACGCAAGGAGCTGAAGAAGCGGCAAATTTAGGACATTACGTAATTTGTTCGCCGGCCGCTTATACATATTTTAATTCAAGCACCGAAGATCTTGATTTAAGAGTAGCATATTCATTTAATCCCATCCCGAAAGATCTTCCGCAAATTGAAAGGAAATATATTTTAGGCAGTGAAGCAAGTTTATGGTCGGAACGCGCACCGCAAGATAAAGTTGATTATCAATTATTTCCACGACTGCTTGCTTTGTCGGAAGTACTCTGGACTGATCCCAAAAATAAAAATTACGATGCCTTCCACGACCGAGTAGAAAAAGCCTATAACGATATGACTGCACTTGGTATTAAATATGGTCCGGAAACTAAAGCTATTACCTTTTCAACTTCATATAATAAGACGAAAAAAGAATTTACTGTTGATATTATTTCCGGTCAAAAGGACTTGTCAATACGTTATACAAAAAACGGAAGTGAACCTGATTCTGCTTCAACATTATATACAAAACCTATTAAAATCGATAGTACAATACAGTTAAAGATAGCCGCATTTCGAGGTGATTACTATGTAGGTAAGAAAATAAATTTGTCCTTTGATTTTGATAAAGAATTAAACTCTGATATTATATTGATAAACAAATATAGTGAAAGATATAGAGCCGGCGGTGCTGATGCTTTAATAGATGGAATCAGAGGTACAAATAATTTTCACGACGGTTTATGGCAGGGATATGACGGTGAGGATTTTGACGGAATAATTGATCTGCGTAAAGTTGAAAATATATCGAAAGTAGTTCCAAGATTTATGCTTGATTCGAATTCTTGGATCTTCCTTCCGGTCAAAGTTGAGATATCCTTGTCTAAAGACGGTATAAATTATTTCGATTTGAAAACCATCATGAATAATATACCGCAAAAGAATTCCGATATTATACTTAAAGATTATACTGCAGAATATAATAATGTAGAGGCACGATATATAAAGGTAAAAGCAATAAGCATAAAAAAATGTCCTCCATGGCATCCCGGCGCAGGACAAAACGCATGGCTATTTATTGATGAAATTGAAGTTGAATAAAAAATAATATTCGAAATGAATCTCTTGTATATGAAAAGTTAAGGAGCAGGCTTTGAATTCACCAAGCAATAATGACAAGGACAATCACGTAATTTTATAGAATTACTAATAACAATTTAGTTGATTATATTCTATCTGATATTAATGTAAAAGAAACATAATTGAAGGATAAAATGAAAAAGTCAAAGTTATTACTACTTGCGTTTTACGCAATATCATTTAGCGGATTATTGGTTAATGCTCAAACTACATGGATAAACGGTTTTAACAGCAGGCTTGCCGGAGAAAATCTTGATTACCACTCCTGCCATCCCGATGCGAATTTAGCTTTACTCATTAGATGTTTGAATGATAAGGATTATATTGAATGGAAAACTGATTCGGTTCCGCTGAAAAGTGAAAATAAATTTGTCAGCTTTGCCTGGATTGCAGGTTATTCCATAGGAACTTCGACTGCCCCTCATACATTCTATCTTTACTTAAACGACAATTTTAAGTTTGAATTCACAACCAAACCTCATCAGCTTCAAAAAGACTGGCAGATAACCTCTAAAGACGGTTCAGAACTTTATTTTAAATTTATTAAGGTAGATGCTGTTGACGACTTTTTCGGTTATATGATTTTAACAATACCCAAAACATTATTAAACGGAAATGTATTTGCCAGAATTAAAGTTAAAGGCGATGCAACTAATAGTAAAGACTGGTACATGACCATGCAATATCCCCTGATCCCTAAAATTAGAATTTCTCCTGAAAGAATTGTTTCAAAAAATTCCGCGGGACAGCTGATGCAGAGAGTAAAAGTATCAATCGACCATTTTGATTCGCCCAAACCCGTATCAATCATCTCCAGTGGTAAAGAAATTCTATCATCAGAATTAAAGCTCGGGATGAATAATTATTTTTTAAATTTTGCCGCTCCGAAATCTCCAAAAGAAATTAAGCTAAAAATAAACATTAACGGGAAAAAAAGATCGTTCAGAACAGTTATGAAACCGGCTAAAATAATTACATTTTATTTAATCCCTCATGCTCATGTAGATATCGGTTACACCGATTTGCAGCCTTATGTTGAAAAGAAGCACTGGAATAATTATGATAAAGCAATTGAATTATCAAAAGAGTCGGCAAACCTTGGCAAAGATGCAACATTTAAGTGGAATGTTGAAGCTCTGTGGGCGGTTAATGGTTATTTGAAAAAATTCCCCGAAAAACGCGAAAAATTTTTTGATGCCGTAAGAAAAGGCTGGATAGGACTGGATGCCGATTATGGAAATGTCCTGACCGGTCTTTGCCGGCCGGAAGAATTGTACCATCTGGTTGAATATTCTAATGAGCTTGAGAAAAAAATAGGAATTAAAATCGAAAGTTCAATGATATCCGATGTACCCGGTTATACTTGGGGAATTGTTCAGGCTTTTGCAGACAACGGAATAAAATATTTTTCCGTAGGACCGAATTCTTTTGACCGCATCGGGTATACACTTAAAACATGGGGTGACAAACCTTTTTATTGGAAGTCTCAAAGCGGAAAGAAAAAAATTCTAGTTTGGGTTGCGGGAAAAGGATATTCCTGGTTCCATCAATGGAGATTGACCCGCGATGATTTTTCTCCTATTGCCAAATATCTTGATGAACTTGCTGAAGAAAATTACCCTTATGATATGGTTCATTTAAGATACAATATTGGCGGTGATAACGGATTCCCCGACTCATCGCTATCCATGTTTGTAAAACAATGGAACGATTCACACATAACACCAAAATTCAAAATTGCTACCAATGATGAAATGTTCAAAGACTTTGAGGCAAAGTATGCTAAAGTAATTCCGACTTATTCCGGTGACTTCACTCCTTACTGGGAAGACGGAGCAGCATCCACAGCAAAGGAAACTGCGATGAATAGAAATACCGCGGAATTATTAACTCAATTGGAGATTATGCATACGCTTTTTAACCGAAGCAATTATCCTCAGAAGGAATTTGAAGAGGCTTGGAGATACGTTCTGCTTTTTTCAGAACATACATGGGGTGCATGGAACAGCATTTCGGATCCGGAATCAAAATCCGTGATTGAACAATGGGAAATAAAAAAATCTTATGCAGTTAGGGCTGATAGTTTGGCACATGATCTTTTAAACAAGCTGACATACAAAGACGGAAAGGCTCCCGATCATTTTTATGTTTTTAATTCATCATCATGGAGTAGAAGCGATATCGTTCTTCTGCCTGCATCTGTTTTCCCTTCGAGCATCTGCTTAACCGATATTAATGGGACTACAATTCCCGTTCAAAGATTATCTACAGGCAATTATGTATTTACAGCAAAAGATATACCTGGTTTAGGCTTCAAAGAATACAAGCTAATTGAATGCAATAATCAAAGAGAAAATAGTTCTCCGTTAGTCGGTAATACAATGTCGAACAATTTCTATAAATTATCATTTAACAAAAAAACTTTTGCAATCAAAAATCTAATTAGAACAGGAGATGATTTTAATTATGTAAGTTCAGCTGACATTTACAAGCTGAATCAATTTATTCATACAGGCCAAAACGCAGCAGACCCGGTTACGAATAATAATTCCAAACTAATTAGTTATGAAAATGGACCGGTTTTAAAATCAATTACATTAAAATCCAGCGCTGCCGGCTGCAAAGAACTTTTACAAAAGATAGTTTTGTTTAATGATTTGGATAAAATCGAATTAGTAAATACAGTCGATAAAACCAAAGATTATAATAAAGAAAGTATTCGTTTTGCTTTTCCGATGAATATATCGAACCCTGTTTCAAGAATAAATATTGCATGGTCGGTAATTAGACCTGAAAAAGACCAGCTTCCGGGTTCAAATAAAAATTATTTTACTGCACAGCGATGGGTTGATGTTTCCAATAATATGAAAGGATTAACAATCTCGAGCGTAGATGCCCCGTTATTCGAATTCGGCGGAATGAATGCTGAAGAATGGATGTCATCACCGGATAAAGATTGGGCATGGAAAACGGCATCGTCATCACTTTGTTATTCGTGGGCAATGAATAATTCATGGCATACAAACTTTAAAGCTTCTCAGAAAGGCATTGTATCTTTTAGATATTTTTTAAAAGCACATAATCAATTTGATTTTTTGCAGACTTACAAATTCGGAGTCGATAACTCACAGCCGCTGCTGGTGTTTTACTCGGATGCTGTCATTAAAAATTATTCACCAATTGTAAAACTGGACTCAGCCTCTACTCTAGTTATTACGGCTTTATATGCTTCCAAGGACGGCAGAGGTGTAATGGTTAGAATTTTTAATCCCACAGGAAATACTGGTTTTTCCAGATTAGAATTTAAAAACAATACCAATGTAAAGTGTTACCTTAGCAATGGAGATGAAGAAGAAATAAAAAAGATTAATGATAAAATAACTTTGAGTCCGTTTGAAGTGTCTACATTAAAAATCGTAGATAATTAATTAAATGGAATCAACCCGATGAAAAGAATAATTCTACTTATCATTTTGAATTTCTGCGCTGTAATTTTCGCACAAACGGATAAAATTCATTTAGTTTCAAATAACAAAAGTGATTATAGAATTATAGTCTCAAGTTCCGCTTTAATTTGGGATTCTACGGCAGCATCTGAACTTCAAAAATATATTCAAGAAATTTCGGATGTGAAAATTCCGATAACCAATGATTTATCACCTGTCTTTCCAAAAGAAATTATAATAGGAAAAAACAAACATTCCGAAAATCTTGATCTAACACCTATACACAACAATGACGGATTTATTATTAAAACAAGCGGTAAAAAACTTTATTTTGCGGGAGGAGCAGGAAAAGGTACGTTATATTCAGTTTATACGTTTCTTCAGAAATATTTAAACTGCCGAATGTATTCTTCATCAGTAAAATTCATTCCCAAAGATACAAGTATTGTAATTCCTCAAATTAATGATGTTGAAAATCCAGTATTTTCTTACCGGGCTATAAATTCTTACGAATCCCAAAACGATGATTACGCACAATGGCACATGCTGGCTGATTCAAAAGACAAAAAAATTTGGGGAATGTTTGTTCATACTTTTCAAAAACTTCTTCCCCCGGATAAGTATTTTAAAAAACACCCAGAGTATTTCACTTTAAGAGGAAACATCCGGGTACCGGAACAGCCTTGCTTAAGCAATCCTGCGGTTTTTAAAATAATGTTAAAAGAATTAAGAAAAAGGATAAAAGAAAATCCAGGAGCAAAAATTTGGTCGGTTTCACAGAACGATAATTATTCATACTGCGAAGGCCCGGCTTGCAGCAGAATAGACAGCATTGAAGGTTCGCCATCCGGTTCTATTATAAACTTTGTAAATAAAATTGCAGAAAGATTTCCGGATAAAATTATTTCCACTCTTGCCTACCAATACAGCAGGAAAGCACCAAAACATATCAAGCCTGCTAAGAACGTTAATATTATGCTTTGCACAATTGAATGTTACAGAACCAGGCCTATTTCTGCGGATACTTCGAGTTTAGGTTTTCTGCATGATTTAAAAGCCTGGTCAAAAATTTCTAAAAATATTTTTCTATGGAATTATGTCGTCCAGTTCACCAATTTTATAAGCCCATTCCCCAACTTCCAAGTACTTCAGCCAAACCTCCAGCTGTTCGCCAAATACAGAGTAAAGATGATATTCGAGCAAGGAACAAATCATCCTGCTTCAGAGTTTGAAGCACTGCGTTCTTATATCATATCAAAGCTGCTTTGGAATCCTTGGATAAATGTCGATTCGGTAATGAATGATTTTTTATCCGGCTACTATGGAATGGCCGGTAAATATATTAAATCTTATATCGACTTAATGCAGGCAGAGATTTTAAAATCAAATCTGAACTTAAATATCTACGGCAGCCCGGTAGACGGAATAAACAATTATTTATCTCCGGAAAACATGGACAAGTACAACGAATTATTTGATAAGGCTGAAAAGTCAGTTGAGGAAAAACCCGACCTTCTTGAAAGAGTAAAAATAGCACGTCTTCCATTAATTTATGCTTACCTAGAACAGGCAAAGGCTTTTCGTTACGGCAATAAAGGATTATTATTAAAAAAAGATAACGGCACCTTAATTATAAATCCGAAGATGGATTCCTTGCTTGCAATCTTAAACAAATACACAAAAAATATAAATGGAGTCTACCTAAATGAAAAAGGTCTCACTCCCTCAACTTATATAAATAGATACAAGATAATGTTGGGCAAAAGTTTGGAAAATTCTTTAACACTTTTTAAACCGGTAAAATTTTTAACTGAGCCGAATTGGAAATATCCAGCAAATGGTGAAAAAAGTTTAACAGACGGAATTTATGGAGATGAAGATCATCATTTCAACTGGGTTGGATATGAAGGAAACAGCATGGAGGTGGTTATTGATCTGCAAAAAGTAGAAACAATTAAAAAAGTATGTGCCGATTTTTTACAAAATTCTTTTTCGTGGATCTTTCTTCCGAAGAAATTTGAAGTTAGTTTATCTATAGATGGAAAGAATTTCAGGCATGAAGAAATTGTTAATAATACAGTCCCAATTACCAAGGAAGAGACTAAGTCGCCGGAGAATGCTTTTATAAAAAATTTTTCATGCAAATTTAAACCGACAAAGGCAAGATATATAAAAGTAAAAGCGGTTAACATGGGTATTTGTCCTAGATGGCATCCCGGGTATCCATTCAAAGCCTGGATATTTACCGATGAAATTGTTGTTGAATAGAAATTTATAATTAAAACATTTAATCATTAAGAATATTATTAATTAAAATAAAATATGAGTGAAAAGGAAAAGAAAAAATCATTACACGCCGGGGCAGTTGAAATTGAAAAAGTAACAAAAGAATATTATCCTGAAACAGATCCGCTAGTTTTACAAAAACTTGAGAAGTGGCAAAACCTGAAATTCGGTTTATTAATGCATTGGGCGCCATCAAGCCAATGGGGTATAGTTGAATCATGGTCGCTTTGTTCCGAAGATGAAGAATGGTGCAAAAGGAAGATTGAAGATTATACCG
>JBJKQE010000124.1:0-8398 GCA_046705645.1 Ignavibacteriaceae bacterium
CGGAGTGTCCATAACTTCCTTTCGAGCAGCCATCCAATTATTATTTCCTCGTAATGTATTAATTTCTCCGTTATGAGCAATCATTCTAAAAGGATGTGCAAGATCCCAGGTTGGAAATGTATTTGTAGAGAATCTCATATGAATCATTGCCATTGCAGATTTCATATCCGGATCACTCAGGTCTTTATAAAATCTTACTATCTGATCGGCAAGAAGCATTCCTTTGTAAATTAATATTTTACTTGAAAAAGATGGGACATAATAATTGCTTCTATCACATTTCAGTTCTATCCTGATTCTATGATCAATTATTCTTCTGATCAGATAAAGTTTTCTTTCAAACTCAGCTTGTGAATCAATTTTTCTGCCGGCACTAATAAAACACTGCCTGATAAACGGCTGAGTATTTTGTGCGCCTTTCCCGGGTACGGTCATATCTACAGGTACATCTCTCCAACCTAAAAATTTTTGGTTTTCATCAATAACAATTTTTTCAACTATGTTTTCGGCAGCTTTTCTTAAAATCGGATTTTGAGGAAGGAACATCATTCCGACGCCATATCTACCTTCAGCCGGAAGCTTAATTTTATTTTCGGCAGCAACTTTTCTAATGAATTCGTCAGGCATTTGAATTAAAATTCCAGCACCATCGCCAGTTAAAGGGTCTGCACCCACTGCACCGCGGTGTTCCAGGTTTTTTAAAATATCCAATCCTTTGTCAATTATACTTCTTGATTTACGTCCTTTAACATCGGCAACAAACCCCATCCCGCAAGCATCATGTTCAAATGCAGGATCATACATTCCTTTTGCCTTCATTGTCATATTTAAGCTTTTATCCATATCATTGAAATTAAGATTCACACTTCGCTCCTTTCACAAAAGGGGTAATCAATAAACTTATATCTTCAAGACTCTTTTTTTTACAAATTCCTAATAAAATTAAGTTAATATAAAAATTAAATAAAAAATTTTAGCTAATATATAATTATTTAAGAATTTATCAAGATATTTCCGCATAAATACTTAAATTATTTTTCCACTATTAAAAAATTGCTAATATCCCTGTATATTTTTACAATTTTTGTTTTTACTTAACTAAAAATTAAATAAGATAAATGTCGTTAAGGAATGGAAGTTTTGTTCTCGTTTCCTCGACATTTTTGAGGGAAATTTCCGCAGTTAAAATTTTTTCTTGATCAGCTAGTGTTGTAAGCTCATTTCCCATCGGATCGAATACGCTGCTGTAACCGTTATAATTTAGTTTCAAATCTTTTCCTACTCTATTAACGCCTGCAACATAACATTGATTTTCTATTGCCCTTGCCTTTAACAAAGTTCGCCAGTGTTCTATTCTGGTATCTGGCCAGTTAGCAATAACAACTATTAATTCTGATTTTGTCTTTCCATACTGCCTGTATAATTCAGGGAATCTTAAATCGTAGCAGATGGTAAGGCCTACTTTCCAATCATCAACATTTGTATTAACTGTTTCAGTACCGCGTGTATAGTGTTTGTCTTCTGTTGAATATGAGAACGGATGAATTTTTCTATACACTTTTATTAAATTTCCATCCTGACTAACATGCAGCAAAGAATTATAATAAGTATTACCTTTTTTTTCTATTAATCCACCAAAAATATGAACCTTATACTTCGAAGCAGTCTCAGCATAATAATTAAAACTTTCGCCATCAAGAGATTCAGCTAATTCCTTAGACTTCATGCTGAAGCCGGTTAATGTCATTTCCGGGAAGATTAATAATATTTCATTACTAAACTCTTTTGAAAGAAGATTATTCAACTTCTCTTTGTTTTTTGTTTTGTCTTCCCATACAGGATTATATTGAACCAAACCTATTTTCACAAGATACAACGATTTTTTAATTAAGCAGTTAAAGCTTGTTTTTCTTTCTGAAATTTAAACAATTTATAATTGATACTATCGCTTAATGCTTGAAAACTTGCTTCTATAATATTTTCAGAAACACCGACGGTACTCCATGTTTCAGAGCCGTCGCCGGACTGAATAATTACACGGACTTTTGCAGTTGTTCCGGCTTTTTCATTTAACACACGAACTTTATAATCAACAAGTTTTATCAAAGAAATTTCAGGATAAAATCTAAGCAGAGCTTTTCTTAATGCATTATCAAGCGCATTTACGGGTCCATCGCCGTCGGCAGCAGTATGTTCAATTTCTCCATCAACTTGAATTTTTAAAACAGCTTCTGCTTTTGAATGACCTTTATTATCATAAACTACATTTACTTTTGAATCGAGTACTTCAAAGAAAGGAGAAAACTCGTTTAATTCTGAACGCAAAAGAAGTTCAAATGAAGCTTCTGCACCGTCAAATTGAAATCCGTCGTATTCCAGATTCTTAATATAACTAACAAGTTTCTTACTTAACTCTTTATTTTCAGATAAGTCTATTCCGAGCTCTTTTGCTTTGTACCTAATATTACTCTGCCCGGATAAATCTGAAACTAATACTCTCTGCTTGTTACCGACTTTTTTCGGATCTATATGTTCATACATTTTGCTGTCTTTAAGAACTGCGCTGACATGAATTCCGCCTTTATGTGCAAAAGCTGATTTACCTACAAAAGCTGCTCTTGTATTCGGAGTTAAATTCATAAGTTCAAAAACAAAGTTGGATAACGAAGTAAGATGTTCAAGATTAATTTTTTGTTTTGTTTCTTTATTCAGCTTCAAAATTAAATTAGGAATTATACTGCATAGATTAGCATTACCGCATCTCTCGCCTACGCCATTTATTGTCCCTTGAACATGTTCTGCACCTGCCTGAATTGCAGCTAACGAATTTGCTACAGCCAATTCAGAATCGTTATGAGTGTGAATTCCTAAAGGAGCCTTTAAATATTTTTTTAATTCAACTACTATATCATAAACTTCGTGAGGAAGTGTACCTCCGTTTGTATCACATAATACAATTACATCTGCACCGGCTTTCTCAGCTGACTTTAACATTTTGATTGCAAATTCTTTATCTTCTTTATACCCATCAAAAAAATGCTCCGCATCATAAATAACTTTTCTTCCGTGTCTCTTCATTAAATCAACAGATTTAAAAATTAGCTGTTCATTTTCCTTATCGGAAAGACCAAGGCCTTTTTGAGAATGCAAACGCCAGGTTTTGCCGAATATAGAAACAACTGAAGTTTCTGCATTCAACATCGCTACTAAGTTAGGATCATTTTCAACATCTTGTAAAGAACGTGCAGTAGATCCAAATGCACATACTTTGGCATGATGGAGATTTAATCCTTTTACCTTTTTAAAAAACTCCTCATCACGCGGATTGCTGCCGGGCCATCCTCCTTCAATAATATCAATACCGAATTCATCTAATTTTTGTACAATTAATAGCTTGTCTTGTACAGATAAATTTATTCCTTCGCCTTGGGTTCCATCCCGTAGGGTTGTATCGAAGAGTTCTATTAGATTACTCATTTTATTGCCAATTTAATTTGTTAAAAAATTTCTTACCTAATTATGCAATCATTCCTGCTTTTCTTGCATACTTAAAAATATCACCAGCTTCGATTATCGGGAGAATATCTCCAAGTGAACGAAGTTCAAATATTTTTCCAGAACTTATGTTTTTAATTTTATTTCCTTCAACATCTAATTCTATTTCATCGCCGGTTTTTATTTGATCATTTATTTTTTCCGAAACTTCATACGGCAGAAGAAATCCTCCATCCACACAATTTCTATAAAATATTCTTGCATAAGATTCGGCGATTACAGCTTTAACGCCTGCTACTTGAAGAGCAAACGGTGCATGTTCTCTTGATGAACCGCAGCCGAAATTTGAGCCGCCGATAATAATATTATATTCTGATAAATAATTATCTCCATTTATAAACGGCTTTCCGCCTTCAGGTAAACCTGCTTGCGTCAGGGGTACACCCGACAATGCAAAATGCCCGTATTTTTTTGATTCTTCCGGATCTGATAAACTGTATACTAAATGTTCTGCCGGAATTATCTGATCAGTATCTATATTTTCTCCGAGCACGAAGGCTTTACCTTTAATTATTTTTTCCATAAATGCCTACTCCTTAAGTGGCTGATCAACATGTAGCATAGATTATTAATTCTGTGCTACAATATTTAAATTTTTGATTAAAATTAATAGTTAATATATTCTTTATCATTCTTCAATCCTCATTTAGAGGGCTACAGGTACCTCTCTACAAAAAATCTCTAGGATCACTAATTACTCCGTTAATTGCAGAGGATGCCACAGTTAACGGCGAAGCCAGATAAACAGCAGATTTTTTACTTCCCATTCTACCAGGAAAATTTCTATTAGTTGTAGAAATAACTGTCTCGCCATCTGTAGCTCTTCCTATTGTATCACTTGGGCCGCCTAAGCAAGCGGCGCACGATGACTGTGCAACTTCGCAGCCGGCGTTTTCAAAAATTTGCTTTAAGGAAACACCGCTAATTGTTTCTTCTTCCAATTGTCGTGCAACTGTAGTACTTGCAGGTACAATAAATGTCGGAACTTTAACTTTATTTCCAAATAGAATTTTTGCTGCAGAAACAAAATCACTTAACTTACCGCCGGTACATGAACCGATGTAACATTTTGTAAGTTTAGTTCCCTGAACATTTCTAACAGTATCAAGATTATCAGGACTATGAGGTTTAGCTACGTGCGGTTCCATTTTAGAAACATTATATTGATACTTTGCTCTATACTTAGCATCAGGATCACTATGAAATATTTCATAAGGTTTATCCGTACGTTCTTTTACGTAAGCCTCAGTTACAGAATCAGCAGCAATTATTCCGTTCATTGCTCCGGCTTCAATTGCCATATTCGTTAAAGTCATTCGTTCATCAATTGATAAAGAGAAAACACCTTCGCCGTCAAATTCTAAAGCTCTATACGTACCGCCGTCTGTAGTAATGTCTCCCAAAACCTGAAGTATTAAATCTTTTGCAGTTAAGTAAGGAGGCAGTTCTCCGTTAAAAGTAAATTTTAGAGATTCAGGAACTTTCTCCCATATTTTTCCTGTTCCCAAAATGAAAGCTGCATCGGTATTTCCTACACCTGTTGAAAACATTCCAAAAGCACCGGAAGTGCACGTATGCGAATCAGTGCCGAATAAAACTGTTCCGGGGACATTATAACCTTCTTCCGCTAGAGCGATATGACAAACGCCTTTATATCTTTCTGTCCCAACATCATAATAATTATCTATCTTGAAATCGTTTGCAAATTGTCTTAGTATTTCAACATTTCTATTTGCCTGGGGATTTTTTGTAAAGATATAATGATCCGGAAATATAACGAGTTTATCCTTATCCCAAATCTTAGCATTATTACCAAATTCCCGTTTCCAAATAGCGATGGTTGGGGGACCACAGACATCATGCGTCATCAAAACATCTACATTTAACCAGATATTTTCTCCCGGAGCAACTGTTTTCCTTCCTGAAGCTTTTCCTAATATTTTTTCCGTAATTGTCATTGACATTTTTATTTTCCTTTAGACTGCTTGTGATAAATCTGAAAGTGAATTAGAATAATTCTCTTCATCTTTCTTAGTTTCTATAAATAACTGTCGTTGATTAAGAGCTTGAATATAAGCTTTTGCACTTGCCTCTATAATGTCTGTCGAAACGCCGCGGCCTGTGAAGGAATGTTCATATTCTCTTATACGGACTATAACTTCGCCCATTGCCTGCCTTCCCGATGTTACCGAACGAACATGATATGATTCCAATTTTGATTTTATATCCAGCGCTCTTTCAATTGCATTAAATGAAGCATCAACAGCACCGTCACCGGTTGCAGATTCCTGCTTGATTACTTCTCCTGTTTTTATTCGTACTGTTGCAGTAGGAATTGAAGTAGTTCCCATGGTAACATGAATATAATCAAGCTCGAATCTTTCTTCTTTACGTGTTATTGCTTTATCACCCATTAAAATTCTAAGATCATCATCAAAAACTTCCTTCTTTTTATCAGCCAGTTCTACAAATTCATCATAAACAGATTGAAGTTCCTTCTCAGTAATCTTATAACCAAGTTCATGCAGGCGGGATTTTAAACCATGACGACCGGAATGTCTTCCAAGAACTATTTTTGTTTTTGTCACTCCAACACTATCTGGTGTCATTATCTCATATGTTTGTCTATTTTTAAGAACTCCATCCTGATGAATTCCTGATTCATGGGCAAAAGCATTTTCGCCAACAATAGCTTTGTTTGGCTGGACTATCATACCGGTAAAAGAAGAAACCATTTTACTGGTGTTGTAAATTTCTTCTGTTTTAATTTTTGTAAAATATTTAGTGATATCTTTTCTAACTTTGAGAGCCATAACTATTTCCTCAAGCGAAGCATTGCCGGCGCGCTCGCCAATTCCATTAATTGTACATTCTACTTGCCGTGCGCCGTTCTCTATTCCGCTTAATGAATTTGCAACTGCCAAACCGAGATCATCATGGCAGTGAACACTTATAACAGCTTTATTAATATTCTTGACACGTTTTTTTAATTCTGCAATTTTATTACCAAACTCCAACGGGAATGTATAACCGGTTGTATCGGGAATATTAACTGTAATCGCTCCAGCTTCAATTGCGGCTTCTATTACTTCTGCTAAATATCCAATATCCGTACGGCCTGCATCTTCTGCTGAAAATTCGACATCGTCTGTAAAAGTTTTCGCATAAGCAACCGCATCATAGGACATTTTAATTACAGTTTTCCGTTTCTCTTCTAAAGTCTTACCATAGCGGTCATCGCCAAATTTGCCCATGATATGAATATCAGAGGTGCTTGAAAAAGTATGTATTCGAAATCTCTTAGCTTCTTTAAGAGAATCGTAAGCAGATTTAACATCTATTTCCTTTGCGCGAGCAAGTCCTGTAATTACTGCATTAACTTCTCCAGCGATTCTTTGAACAGCTTCAAATTGCGTAGGTGAAGAAACCGGAAAACCTGCTTCGATTATATCAACATTAAGTTTTTCCAGCTGGCGTGCAATTTCCAATTTTTCATATACATTTAATGATGCACCTGGCGATTGTTCGCCGTCTCTTAAAGTTGTATCGAATATTAATACTCTGTTATTCACTTTAATTACCTTTCACAAAAAATTATTTATTATTCTCATACATTTTATGATAAAACAACCTTGATAGAATTAAAGTGTAAAAACACCTAAAGCTTGTTCATCATATATTTTATTAAAATTTTCTAATACAGTATCACGAATTTGTGTTGTTGAAACCAGGATAGTGTCAGGTGAATATATGTCGGCTGTTCTGTATCCCATTTCCAAAGTTTTTTCTATTGCCTTTTCTATTAACTCAGCAGCTTTATTCATTTGAAAAGAATAAGCAAACATCATTGCAACGGATGAAATTGTTGCAAGAGGATTTGCTTTTCCCTGTCCGGCTATATCTGGCGCACTGCCGTGTACAGGCTCGTATAATGCATACTTTGAACCTAAACTTGCAGAAGGCAGCATTCCCAGACTTCCGGTAATCATTGCGGCAATATCACTTAAAATATCTCCGAACAAATTTTGAGTTAATATTACATCAAATTGTTTCGGATTACGCACAATCTGCATTGCAGCATTGTCAACATATAGGTCATTCAATGTCACTTCAGGATAATCTTTATGAACTTCATGAACGATTTTGCGCCAGAATTGAGAACAGTCAAGTACATTTGCTTTATCCACAGATGTAACTCTTTTATCTCTCTTCATTGCAATCTCAAAAGCATATTTTGCTATACGAACAACCTCTTTTTTTGTATAAATCATCGTATTCCAGCCTTTGTTCTCATCATAACCGCGCGGCTCTCCGAAGTAAACATCACCTGTAAGTTCTCTAAGAATTACAAAATCAGTTCCGTCTAAAACTTCCGGTTTAAGTGTAGAAGCTGATAGCAAAGGTGAATAAACTTTTGCAGGTCTTATGTTTGTATAAAGTCCTAGAGCTTTTCTAAGTTTAAGTAATGCAGCTTCCGGTTTTAAATTCTGCGGTAAACTTTCCCATTTAGGACCACCGACAGCACCTAATAAAACTGCGTCGGAGTCATAACATGCACTTAATACTTCATCGGTTAAAGGCGTTCCGTTTTTATCATAAGAACATCCTCCAACCAACTGTTCATTAAATTTAAAACTCACATTAAATTTTTCTGCCGCAACTTTCATAACAGAAACTGCGGCGTCAACAACTTCAGGACCAATTCCGTCTCCTGGAAGCAATGTTACTTTCAAATTCATACTCCGACCTCTTCTTTCGCGTTCTTTTTGAATAACCAGCTCATCATACTTCTAAGTTTTGCACCGACTTTTTCTATTTGATGCTCGCTGTTTTCTTTTCTTAA
>JBJKQE010000125.1:0-17092 GCA_046705645.1 Ignavibacteriaceae bacterium
TCATGGAAAGCTATAAACAACAATTTATTTATTACGCAATTTTATTACGGAGCAGTTTCACCAACCGGCACAAATTATTACGGAGGGACACAAGACAACTATACACTTAAATCAACCGGAAGCCAAATTTGGAATCCTATTTTAGGCGGTGACGGCGGTGTTGTACAAGTTGATTACAATAACCCAAATATTATTTATACAGAGCAGCCTAATTTTACATTCTGGAAATCTACTAATGGAGGTTCAAAATTTAATTTAGCTCAAGCCGGTATTCCGTTAAATTCAAATCATGAAACTACAGATAGAACATTATTTATTACTCCATATACAATGGATCCAAATAATCCATCCATTTTAATTGCAGGCACATATAGACTTTGGAAAACCTCAGATGGCGCTACAACATGGGACTCTTTAAGCGGCGATTTAACCGGGCAAGGTACCGGTTCTTCCGCTAATGCTTATATTTCTGCAATTACAATTGCGAAAGGAAACTCATCTGTTATTTATGTCGGTTGTACAAATGGAAAATTATGGGTTACAACTGATGGCGGATCAACGTGGAATGAACGGGATAATAATCTACCGGGCGCCTGGTGCAAGAAAATCGCAATTAATAACGGCAATTCTTCAATTGCTTATGCAACTTTTTCAGGTTTTTTATCAAGTGAAAAAGTATATAAAACTACTGATTATGGAAATACATGGACTAATGTTTCCGGCGATCTTCCAAATATTCCGGTTAATTGTATAATTTTAAATCCTTTTGCAAACGGTTATTTATATGTCGGAACAGATCTTGGTGTTTTTTCGTCAACAAACGACGGAATTAATTGGATTCAAGAGAATAACGGATTAGCGAATGTTTCTGTTGCCGATTTAATTTTTAGAAGCACCGATACAACTATGTATGCAGCTACACACGGGCGCGGTATGTTTTCTACTTCTTTAGCGAATACTATTACTTCAACTAATCAAACTATTGAACAGATTCCGGATAATTTTAAAATTTATCAAAATTACCCGAATCCTTTTAATCCAAGTACATCTATTGAATATGAATTACCGCAAAGTGGATTTGTAAAACTATTTATATACAATATTAGAGGCCAGGCAGTAAATAATTTAGTTGACAATTTTCAATCTGCCGGTAAACATAGAGTTATTTGGAACGGAGAAAATATGATGGGGCAGGATGTTTCCAGCGGTGTATATTTGTATTCTGTAAAATTTGGAAATCTTTTAGAAGTAAAGAAAATGATAAAATTGAAATAAAAATGTGCTCTTTATTTTTATACTGCAGCTTTTAAATATTTAGGGTTAAAAAGATTGGAAAAAAGGGGGCTTGGTTAATAAAAATCATGGATTACCTTCATTTTTACCTTAATTTCTGATTTAATAACTAAACGAAAAAATATAGGAAATTTGCAAATTATCCATTAGCTCTTAAATTGCATTTCAAGGCTTCAATGGTTAATTTTGAGACTAATTATTCCAACGGAGATTCATTTTAAATGAAAACAATTATTAAAAAAGTGTTTGGCGATAAGCAGGCTAAAGATCTGAAAAAGCTCTGGCCTGTTGTTGATGAAATAAAAGAAGAATACGAGAAGATTAAGGATTTAAGTGACGACCAGTTAAAGGCAAAAACTCAAGTATTTAAAGATAAAATTCAAACACATACGGCTGAATTAAGAAAGCAAATTGAGGATGTAAAGCTCCAGCTCCAGACAAATGAAGATGTTGATATGCATAAACTTTACGATCAATTGGATGAACTGGAGGATGAGCTTAACGATCAATATGAAGAAATACTGGATGAAATTCTACCTGAGGCTTTTGCTGTAGTTAAGCTTACATGTGAAAAATTATTAGGGAGAAGCTGGACAGTTGCCGGAAATAAAGTTACATGGGATATGGTCCCGTATGATGTACAATTAATGGGTGGTGTTGTTTTGCATCAAGGCACAATTGCCGAAATGGCCACCGGCGAAGGAAAAACTTTAGTTGCTACAATGCCCGTTTATTTAAATGCATTAACTGGAAGAGGGGTTCACCTCGTTACGGTTAATGATTACCTGGCCTTACGTGACAGTGAATGGATGGGAGAAATATATAAGTTTCACGGTTTAACAGTCGGTGTAATTTTAAATACTATGGATCCCGATGAAAGGGAAAAACAATACGGATGCGATATTACTTATGGTACAAATAATGAATTCGGTTTCGATTATCTTAGAGATAATATGGCAACTGAAAAAGAATTCCAGGTACAGCGAGGTCATAATTATGCAATAGTTGATGAAGTTGATTCCGTCCTTATAGATGAAGCAAGAACCCCGTTAATTATATCCGGCCCGGTAGAGGTTGATGATCAAAGGTTCGATGAAATGAAACCCAGGGTAGAAAGATTGTACAGGCTTCAATCGAACTTTGTTGCAAAGATTGTACAAGAAGCTGAGGATCTGTTAAATAGTGATGGTAAGGGAACAGATAGCCAAGCCGGCATACAAATTTTAAGAGCTTACAGAGGTCTGCCTAAAAATAATAAATTAGCCAAAGTTCTAAGCGACCCGAACAATAAGAAGATTCTTCAATCTACAGAGATGGAATATCTCCGCGAGCAAGCTAAAAACATGTATATTATTGATGATGAACTTTACTTTGTAATCGATGAAAAAAATAATACAATAGATATAACAGATAAAGGACGAGAAGAACTGGCTAAAGGCAGCGGTATGGAAAAAGACTTCTTTATTCTACCGGACCTCGGCACTGAAATTAGCAAACTGGAAAATGACTCAACTTTATCTGAGGAAGAAAAAATAAAAAAGAAGGATGCACTGTATAACCGTTATTCCGAAAGCAGCGACCGTATTCATACAATTCATCAACTATTAAAAGCGTATACATTATTTGAGAAGGATGTTGAATATGTTGTTACCGAAGAAGGTAAAATTGCTATTGTTGATGAATTTACCGGCCGTGTATTGCCGGGTAGAAGATATTCCGACGGACTTCATCAAGCTATTGAAGCAAAAGAAAATGTTAAAGTTGAAAAGGACACTCAAACTTTAGCAACAATCACCCTGCAAAATTATTTTAGAATGTATAATAAACTTGCCGGAATGACCGGTACTGCAGAAACCGAAGAGGGTGAATTCTATGAGATCTATAAGCTTGAAGTAGTTGTTGTTCCTACAAATAAACCGGTTGTTAGAGATGATGAAGATGACGCGATTTATAAAACCAAAAGGGAAAAATATAACGCGGTTATTGAACAGATTGAACAGCTTAGAAAAGAAGGACGCCCTGTTCTTGTAGGTACTACCTCGGTTGAAGTTTCGGAAACAATAAGCAGGATGTTAAAAAGAAGATCTATTCCTCATAATGTATTAAATGCTAAACAGCATCAGCGAGAAGCGGAAATTGTTGCTCATGCCGGAGAGGTTGGTGCTGTTACTATTGCAACGAATATGGCAGGTCGTGGTACCGATATCAAATTGGGTGCAGGCGTTAAAGACAGGGGTGGTCTTTACATACTTGGTACCGAACGTCATGAATCCAGACGTATAGATAGACAATTAAGAGGCCGTTCAGGTCGTCAGGGAGATCCCGGTACTTCAAAATTTTATTTATCCCTTGAAGATGATTTAATGCGGTTGTTCGGAAGTGAAAGAATAGCATCGGTTATGCAGCGAATGGGAATTAAAGACGGGGAGGTAATTCAACATAGATTAATTACTAAATCCGTAGAACGAGCTCAAAAGAAAGTTGAAGAAAATAATTTTGCTATTCGTAAAAGACTCCTGGAATATGATGATACTATGAATCAGCAGAGAGAGGTTATCTATACAAGAAGAAAAAGAGCATTACAGGGAGACCGGCTTAAAGGTGAAATTTTTGAATTACTTGAGGATTATACTCATGACCTTGTTGAGGAAAATTTTGAAAATGTTTCCGCAGATATTATAAAAGAACAAATTCTTCACAATATTCTTGTCGAAATTAAATTAGAGCCGGTGGAATTTGAAAATCTCGGGCAACAAGGAATTATTGACAAAATTCTGGAGGCAGCAAAGAACTTTTATAAGAAAAAAGAAGAAATGCTCGGTTCGGAATTAATGTCAAGATTAGAGCGTTATGCAATGTTAAGTGTAATAGACCATAAATGGAAAGAACACTTAAGAGAAATGGATGATCTTAAAGAAGGGATAGGACTAAGAGCTTACGGTCAAAAAGATCCTTTGGTTGAATACAAGGTAGAAGCATTTAAATTATTTACCGAACTTCTTTTGCAAATTAGAAATGAAGTAGTATCGTTTGCCTTTAAATTCTTTCCGCAGGCTCCTGAAGAGGTTCAAACAAAAAGAAAGAGGCAGCCGATCGCAAGATTCAAAGAAATTAAACAGAGTACGAGTAACATCGGAATTTCTTCCGCAGCAAGATCGGGAGGAGACGAACAAACTGCAGGTAAGCCTCAGCCGGTGCAGGTTGCCGAAAAAATCGGTAGAAACGACCCTTGTCCTTGCGGAAGCGGGAAAAAATATAAACATTGTCATGG
Organism: Ignavibacteriaceae bacterium; assembly: GCA_046705645.1. GTDB lineage: Bacteria > Bacteroidota > Ignavibacteria > Ignavibacteriales > Ignavibacteriaceae > FEN-1297. The sequence continues at coordinate 4,565 of JBJKQE010000125.1, forward strand.
CAGATAATTGAAAGGGGTCTATGAAGAAAATTGAAGCGGTAATTCGTCCCTTTAAATTAGACGAAGTAAAAGAAGCTCTTGTTGAAGAAGGAGTACATGGTCTTACAATTTCGGAAGTAAGAGGGTACGGAAGACAAAAAGGACATACGGAAACTTACAGGGGGAGTGAATATAGAATTGAATTTATCCCTAAAATTAAAATTGAAATAATTGTTGAAGACAGCAAAGCAGAAAATGTTGTCGATGCAATTTTACGAACTGCCAAAACAGGGCAAGTAGGAGACGGCAAAATCTTTATATATGATGTTCAAGAAGTAATAAGAATTAGAACTGAAGAATCAGGTAAAGATGCCCTGTAAACCTGTCTGCCGACAGGTAGGATATTTTACCTTTTACTTTTTTACAATCTTTTTTAGCTTCCTTTATGAAATTTAATTTTCATTCATTAATAATTAAAATATTTAGCATACTAATATTTGCAGGATTTTTTTATAGCTGCGGGGTATGGACTAATTTTACTACATATTTTAATCTTTATTATGATGCTTCCGATTTTTTCAACCAAGCGGAACAGATTATTAAATCACAGAAAATAGATTTATTTTCAACAGAGAACTTAAAAATACCACAAAACGCTAATGCAGACCTGCAAAAAGTTATTGAAAAGTGCTCGCAGATTCTTCAATTTCATGCTAAAAGCAGTTATGTAGATGATGCTCTTTTAATGCTCGGCAAATCTTTTTATTATCAGGCAAGTTATAGAAAAGCCCTTAGGAAGTTTAACGAATTAATAGTAACGCAGCCGCATAGTGATTTAATTCTTGAAACGAATCTATGGGTAGGTAAAACTCAAATACAATTAAAAGATTATGACGACGGCTTAACAACTTTAAAATCCGTAAGAAAAACAGCAATCAAAGAGAATGATAGAAAAATTGCACAAGAATCTTATATTGAAGAAATTAAATATAACTTATTGCAAACCGACTATATTGATGCTTTAAATTTAGCGGAAGAATTCTTAAAATATTCTAATGATGATGAAATAAATGCAGAAGTAGCCTATGAGATGGGTATATTATACGAAAAATCCAATAACTTAACCAATGCAATCAAATCTTTTGAAAGAGTAAAAGATTATTCCCCCAATTATGAAACACTGTACGATTCGCGTCTTGAACTTGGAAAAGCATTAAGAGATAATAATCAATTTCAAAAGGCTTTGGATGTTTTTGATAATATGAGGAAAGAGAAAAAGTATTCCGATTCTTTTACCGATATAGACCTGGAACGTGGAATAACACTTTTAAAAATGAATAAACCGGACGAGGCTGTTAGTACTTTATTAACTATAGATACATCAAAAACAAGAACTCCCAGCCAGGGAATTGCAGCTTTTCAGCTTGGCGGGATATTTAAAAATCATTATAGAAACTTTGACAGTGCTTTGGTTTTTTATAGCAAAACTATCGGTTCTATGGCCCCTAAGGAATACGTTGATACAGCCAGATCAAATGTAGAAATGTTAAATAAATTTAAAACAGTATTTAATGAATATAAGAAAGATCAAAAGGAACTGGAATATGCTTTAAATCCCGAATCATTCAAGAAGGATTCAATTGCATATCAAATGAAAATCCTAAGTGAAGAAGAGGCTGAAAGTGCAAAAGAGAATCACTATTTAGGCAGAAATGCTATGCACGATATGATTATCGATTCCAGTAAAATTAAAGATTCAACTTTAGTAAGAGATTCTTTACTTGCGTTAGACTCTTTAAGAATAAAGGATTCGTTGAATGCATTGCAGAACAGGGGATATAAGAACAATGATTTTCAAAACAGAAATAATTTAGCCGCATTTAATAGATCTAGCTCGAGGGGGAAAAATATTGGGAATATAAACCCAAATGACAACCGAGTAAATAAAACTAAAAAGGAAGTTGAAAAACCTCCGGTAAGACCCAAAGAACCTGTTGATACTCTAGAATACTGGATAGTCAAAACGGAATTTGATCTTGGAAACATATTATTTACAGAGTTTAATTTTCCGGACTCGGCCTACAGCTATTATAAAAATATTATTACTAAACATCCGAATTCACCCTTCCAGGCAAGGGTTCTATTTGCCATAGGCAGTTATTATTTAACAATAAATGATTCTATTAAAGCCGATAGCTTGTTTAATATAATTTATGATAAATATAAGGACGAAAGAATTGTTAATGCAGCTGCCGATAAGCTGGGTAAACCGCTAGTGGATTTCAATTACGATCCCGCCCAGTTTCTATACATATCGGCTTCTACTCAAATGGATAGCGCCAAGTACGATTCGTCTATTTCGAACTTTTATAAGATATATTTAACTCACCCCCAATCGCCGTACGCGGCAAAGGCATTATATACCACCGGCTGGATACTTGAAAATAAATTGAATATGAATGATTCCGCAGCAGTTGTTTACGATACACTAATAAAAAAATACCCTCGCTCTATTTATGCGGTAACGGTAAATCCAAAAATAATTTTTTTCAAAAGCGAACTAGCGAGAATTAAAAAAGCGCATAATGATTCGCTTAAATATGCAGGATCTGGAAAACTAGATTCACTAAATGCGAATAAGAAAAATACCAAAGGATTGCAAAATGAATCTTCTAAATTAGCTTTAAATAACGGCGAGAATAAACCGAATAAAACACCGGCTGAAATTGAAGCCGATAAATTAAAGATTAAAGAATTTCTTAACCGGGCAAATGCTAATTTAAATGTAAATTCGGATACGCTTATAAGAATTAGAGGCGAATCTATCAAAAGAATGGAACGCTAGAGTAATTTTTACTATTCAACACCAAAGTCATTGAGAATAAATTATTATTTTCAAATCTAGATTTTAAATGCCGGCAACTCAATTTTCAGAAACTGAAATTGCACAGTTATTAAATAAGCTTGCACCTTTTGTAAAGAAAAGAAAGATGCAGAGTTTTTTTCTTTATTTGATTTTTTTAACTTATTTCAGTATTCCTTCTTTTGAAATTCCGCTGTTACAATATAACCATGTCAGAATAACTTCTTTAATGGAAGAGAGAGCAATTCAGCACGATTTAATATATTATCCCAAGCAATCATGGGTAAGTATAGATAACGTTAGCCCGAATCTTTTAAAAGCAATTTTAGTTATGGAAGATGACGATTTTTTTATGCATAAAGGTGTGGATTGGAAACAGCTAAATGCTTCCTTAAAGGAAAATAAAAGAAGAGGAAGGATAATACGCGGCGGGAGTACAATTACCATGCAATTGGCAAAAAATCTTTATCTAACTACAGAAAGAAACTTGCTTAGAAAGATTAAAGAAATGGTTATCACATTTAGAATGGAAAAAGAATTATCAAAAAAAATAATTTTGGAAAACTATATAAATGCAATTGAATGGGGTAACGGGATATTCGGAATTAAAGAGGCGGCCGAAACATTTTTTTATAAAAAACCAAACAAACTGAATTTAAATGAATGTACCAGACTTGCTGCAGTTATTCCATCTCCTTTGGAGCATAAACCTAATTCAAATTCGTTATATGTAATTAGAAGGGCAGAAATAGCCAGGTCAAGAATAAATAATATAAAACTTTTTCCTTAAAAAGTATTATGAAACGGCGAGATTTGATTGAACTTATAGAAGAGGGAGAAAACCTGCATTGCGAGTTTAAAAGAAAATTTTCTAATCACGAAAAAATTGCCAGGGAGATGATTGCCTTTGCAAATACCAAAGGCGGTTATATTTTATTCGGTATAGATGATAACAAGGAAGTTATTGGGGTGGAAAGTGAAAAAGCGGAAACAGATCTTATTTTAGATACGGTAATGAATTATTGCGAGCCTCCTTTGGAATATAATATAGAATATATTGAAATGTACGGCAAAGAAATAGTTGCGGTGGAAATTCCCGAATCCGATAAAAAGCCTCATAGGCTTCAAGATTACTTGCCTCAGTTTGATATTAATAAGGCAACAGTATTAATAAGAGTTAAAGATAAGAGTGTGCAGGCAAGCAAGGAAATGATACGGATAATGAGAGCGCAATATGATGGTTTAAAGTTAACTAAATATTCAATCGGTCCGAATGAGAGAACCGTATTCGATTATCTCTCCAAGAACGAAGTAATAACAGTTAAAATGCTGAGTGATTTAGTAAATATTTCCGAGAGACGAGCTTCCAGAACACTGGTTAAAATGGTACGAGCTAATCTGCTTATGATACATGTTAAAGACAACGGTGATGAATACTTTACCGGAATAGAATAGAATCTGTTCTTATTTTATTGATCAAAAAGTTTTCTCAATTCGAATATTGAAATACCATATGCAACTGCAACATTTAAAGACTGCTTAATTCCATACTGTGGAATTTCAATTGAAAAATCGCAAAGATCAATTAAATCTTGAGATACACCTGTAATTTCATTTCCAACTATCATGCACAAAGGAAAATCATTACTTTTAATTTTATAGTAAGGAAGACTTTTGTCGGTGAGTTCAAGTGCACAAATTTTAATCCCATCCTTTTTCAAATTAAATATTACTTCTTTAGGATCTTTAATATATTCCCACCGGACACTTTCTGTTGATCCTAAAGCCGTTTTTAGAATTTCTTTTTTTGGCGGATGGGGAGTGTACCCGCATAAATAAAGCTTTTCGATCATTGCCCCATCGGATGTTCTAAAAATTGATCCCACATTATATGTGCTCCTAATACTGTTTAGAACAACATAAACAGGTAATTTTTTTACTGTATGAAGTGTTTCAAGCGTGCTTCTATTCTTTGCTATTTCTTCATGGGCCAGCTTTTTCATGAAGGCTGTAGATGAATTCCATTATTAATATTTTATTGCTAATTGTCCGCAGGCAGCGGCAATATCGTCTCCCTGAGTATTTCTTAACATTACTGTAATGTTTTTATCCCGAAGCTTTTGCACAAATTCATCAATACGTTCTTTAGTAGTTGATTCCAATTCAGAGGAAAGTCCGCTTGGATTCATGTGTTGTAAAGAATTAAAAGGTATTATATTTATCTTTGATGGAATTTCACTGCATAATCTGGCTAAAGCATTAATATCTTCTTCGCGATCATTTATATTTTTTAACATTACATATTCGAATGTTATTCTTGTGGAAGTTCTTTTTGCATAATACCTGACAGCATCTATATTTTGCTTCAAATTATATTTAATATTTATAGGCATTATTTTATCGCGTATTTCATCAAAGCAAGAATGTAAAGATAGTGCCAATTTAACTTTTAAGTTCGAATCAGCCAATTCTCTTATTTTAGGAGCTATTCCTGCTGTAGATACTGTAACTTTCTTCAAACTTATTCCGGTTGATAATTCCTCTGAAAAGATCTTTAATGTTTTTAGAGTAGCATTAAAATTAAGCAGCGGTTCACCCATGCCCATATATACCACATTTGTTATTTTTTCTTTACCGTAATCTTTAGCCGCAAGTACATATTGATCGAATATTTCACCCGCACTTAAATTCTTTTTATAACCCATTAAACCTGTTGCGCAGAATTTGCAATCCAGGGGGCATCCGACTTGTGTTGAAATACAAAGGGTAGTCCTCTTTTCTTCAGGGATAACAACAGATTCAATTTTGTTTGATTCCTCTGTTTCAAATATATATTTCTTTGTACCATTAATTTCGGATGTTACTGCATCAACATATTTTAACGTTGTTATTTCGGAAAGCTCTCTCAACTCAGCACGAAGGGTTTTAGGTATGTTAGACATTTCGTCAAAATCAAGAGCAAGATGGTTGTACATCCAGTTAAATAATTGTTCACCTCTGAATCTTGGCTTACCGTTTTTTGTGAAGAAATTTTTTAATTCGTCTAAAGTTAAACCTTTTAGTTGTGTCTTTTGGGAAGGATGGGTCGTCACTGTTTTACTTTTCTCTAATGTTAAATCTATCTTTTCCATGGAACAAATATAAGAATTAGCAAGTTTGTAAAAAATTAAAAATATTTGTCGGTGATGTAGGCAATTTATCTGCTTAAAACATTGATATAGACAAATTATTACATTATTTTCTAATTGATTTTTCAAAAATCAAAATTTGGATTGCTTTAAAACACAAATTTTAAAGTAATACCTGCAGTCAGGCAGGATAATTTACTACAAGTAATTATAAATTTATTGAAGGGAAAATATGAATTTCGATTTTTCTGAAGAACAATTAATGATCCGAGACACAGCAAGGGAATTTGCTAATGCTGAGATAGCTCCTTCTGCTGTAGAGCGAGATATCAAAGGGGAATTTCCAAAAGATATAGTAAAAAAATTAGGTGAACTGGGATTTTTAGGAATGATGGTTCCGACTGAATATGGAGGCGCAGGTCTTGATACAATTAGTTATGTACTTGCAATGATTGAGATATCCAAAGTAGATGCAAGCGTTGGTGTAATTATGTCTGTTAATAATTCTTTAGTCTGTTTCGGATTAGAGGAATATGGATCTGATTTTATAAAAGGAAAGTATTTAATGCCTTTAGCCAAAGGAGAAAAGCTGGGAGCATTCGCGCTTTCGGAACCTGAAGCAGGCAGTGATGCAACTCAGCAAAAAACAACCGCTGATAAAGATGGAGATTTCTACGTTATAAATGGTATGAAAAACTGGATTACAAACGGGCAATCAGCAGATTATATTCTACTTATGGCAACAACTGATAAATCCAAAGGCCATCATGGTATTTCTACAATAATAGTGGAAAAAGGAACATCCGGTTTCGGTTATGGTAAAAAGGAAGATAAAATGGGTATCAGAAGTTCGGATACTTCATCTTTAACTTTTGAAAATTGTAAAGTTCCCGTTGAGAATTTAGTCTGGGAAGAAGGCAAAGGATTCAACTTTGCGATGAATACATTGAACGGCGGCAGAATTGGTATTGCTGCACAGGCAATAGGAATTGCAGAAGCTTCACTGGATGCAGCTTTAAAATATTCTCAACAAAGAAAAGCTTTTGGTCAGACTATTTCCAATTTCCAGGCAATTCAATTTAAATTATCTGATATGGCAATAAAAGTTGATGCAGCTAAATTGCTTACATTAAAAGCTGCCGCCTTAAAAGATGCCGGGAAAAAATATTATAAAGAAGCAGCCATTGCCAAATTATACTCATCTAAAATTGCCGTTGAAAATGCATTGGACGCTATTCAGATTCACGGCGGATATGGTTATGTAAGGGAATATCTGGTCGAAAGATATTTGCGTGATGCCAAGATAACCGAAATTTATGAGGGTACAACTGAAATTCAAAAAATAGTTATTGCCAGAGCTTTATTGGATGGAAAATAAATTTAATGCTTCAATATTTTCTTTGTTTATAATTTTTTTATTTTCATTTGCAATTTTTGCTCAATCGGAAAACAGCAAATGGGGGAAAACCGATTATTCTTACCAAATGCCTGATAAATTTGAGCACAGGGATTATACCTTTAAAGAAAAGAATGCAGAGCGATTTGTACTTAAATCTTTTTTAAATGCTTACTGGTACTTCATCTCAGACGTTGACGGGAACAACTGTTCATTTGATCCTACATGTTCACACTTTTTTTTGCTTTCTGTAAAGGAAACTAACATTGTGCAGGGTTCTCTAATGTTCTTTGATAGATTTACCAGGGATATGGATATATTCGGAAAAATTAATCACTATCCTTATTCTTCAAACGGGTATTATTACGATCCGCCTTCACTTTATATGTTAAAAAAAGACAGCATTAAATATATTCCTCCCTCTATTATTGTGAAGAATGAATAAGATATTATTCTTGCTTATAATTTTCAGTACTATTTCGTTTTCTCAAGAGAGCAATTCTGTAAAAACTTTGAATTTGTTCTCGCCTCAAAATGTTAAGAAGTTTGCCGATTATCTTTTCTGTCAGCACGATTATTTAAGGGCTTCAATCGAATATGAAGATTTTCTGAAAAACAGTTATAATGATACCGCAGTATTTAAAGTAGGCGTTGCTAACTTGGAGATGGGGAATTTCATTATTGCATCAAAAAAATTTTTAGACATTCCAATAAATTCAAAATTTTATAATATCTCAAAACTTGAATATTTACGGGCTAATTTCAGAACCGGCAATTTTTATAATTATAGAAATTTATATGAAGCTCAAAACCTAAATTATGATTATAATTATTTTTTTGAAGCTCGCGAACTTTATAACTTTTCTTACTTATTTACTGATATTCAATTACCGGAGAAGAAAAATTTTCTTTCATGTTTTACCAAAGAAGAACAGCTTAGGTTGAATCAATTTTATGATTGGAAAATTAATCCGCCGTATAAAAGTCCTCTAACTGCAGCATTGTTATCAACTGTCATACCCGGTTTAGGCAAAATTTACACGCAGGAATATTCGGATGGGATTTTTGCATTTATAACGGTTGGCCTGCTTGGATATCTGGCTTATTCTGATTTTCATGCAAATCATAATTTTAGAGGCTGGCTGTTCTCAGCTTTAGGTGCGGGATTTTACGGCGGAAATATATACGGTTCTGCTGCATCTGCCCAAATATATAATGCAAAAATAAGTTTTCAATTCTTTAGTGATCTAAAGAATTATTTGGAAGATCATAACTACTTTGTACCCATAATTAATTTTTGCAAATAATAAAAATATGAAGCATATTTTATTAATTTTGATTTTTCTGGCTATCGGGCAGAAAGTCTTTTCACAAGGTGTTTTTGAAAAGCAATTTAATTATGCTAAAAAGTTATATAATGAAGAACATTATTTCGACTGTATTACGGAATTTAAGAGACTTCTTTTTTTCGATTCAACAGGGGAATATAATTTTGCCGCCAATAATTATATAGGAGATGCTTATAAAGAAGGGGCAAAGTTTTCGAATGCAATTATTTACTATACTTTTGCAGAAATTAATGCCCGCAATTTCAATGATCTATTCAAAGTAAAGATTAATATTATTCGTGTAAATATTCTTCGCAGAACTACCGACAGAGCTCTTCAACTTTTAGATTCATTAAATAATGACAAAAGATTTATAAATTATAAAAAAGAGATCGACTATTGGAGGGGATGGGCATATATTTTTGCCGATGATTGGTATAAAGCCTCAGGATATTTTGCACTAACGGATAGTAATAAAACTTTACAAAAATTATGTGAAAAAGTTGATAATGAGAAATACTCTGTTATTTTTGCACAAATTATTTCTCATTTTATACCTGGAGCCGGACAGTTTTATACAGGCAATTATTTAAGCGGATTATTATCTCTGGCATGGAACGGATTATGGGGTTATTTAGCTGTTAAAGCATTTATTGATAATAGAATTTTTGATGGTTTTATGATTACCAATTTTCTCTGGCTAAGATTTTATAATGGGAATTTACAGAATTCAAAAAACTTTGCGGAAGAAAAAAATATAAAGATTATAAATAATGCCTTAAAATATTTACAATACAACTATGTAGGTACAAAACCTTAAAAATATAAGAAATATGAATCTTCAAAATTGTTTTATAGAAAAAATTTAAGAAATAAAAGTAAAAATTAATAATTAATATTATATTCCTTTCCAGATTTGTTAGGCTTTTATACATAATTTTATCAGGAGTAAAATTAGCTCGCTTCCAACAAAAACATCAACCATTAAGGAGGTATAATGAAGAAAGGTATGATTGTAGGTTGTTCAATTGCTGGGGGAGTCCTTTTAATATTGGCCATTTTGGTAATTTGGGGAATAAGTGCTTATAATAATTTAGTTACTTTAAACGAATCGGTGAATCAAAGCTGGAGCCAGGTTGAAAATCAATATCAAAGAAGAGCTGATTTAATTCCGAATTTGGTTAATACTGTTAAAGGCTACGCTAATTTTGAAAAGAGCGTTTTAACCGATGTTACGGAAGCTAGAGCCAAGGTAAGTCAAATGACAGTTACAAAGGATATTTTAGATGATCCGGCAGCTTTTCAGAAATTTCAGTCTGTTCAAGGACAATTAAGCGGAGCCTTGTCTAGGTTGCTTGTTACCGTTGAAAATTATCCAGATCTAAAAGCAAATGAAAACTTTTTAGAACTTCAAGCACAGCTTGAAGGTACGGAAAATAGAATCGCTGTTGAAAGAAGAAAGTTTAACGAAACTGTCCAAAGCTACAATACATCTATTAAACGATTTCCCAATTCTATATTTGCAAGTTTTTTTAACTTTAGAGATAAACAATACTTTAAGGCAACGGCTGGATCTGAAATACCTCCTAAAGTTCAGTTTTAAATAAATGAAAAAATATTACCTATTTTTTTTAATTGTCTCGGTCGGCTTTGCTCAAACTAAATTACCCAAGCTTAGTAATTATGCGAATGATTTTACCAATACTTTAACAGCTCCGCAATTGAGTAATTTGAATTTCCGCCTAAAGACATTTGATGACTCAACCAGTAACCAGTTGGTAGTTTTGATAATTCCTACCTTGAATGATTATCCTCTCGAGGAATATGCGAATGAGACAGCTATTAAAAATAAAATCGGTACAAAGAAAAATGATAACGGTGTTCTGCTTCTGATAGTAAAAAATGATAGAAAAATTCGCATTGAAGTGGGTTATGGATTGGAAGGCGCATTACCTGACGCTCTTTCGAGTTCGATAATTAGAAATGTTATTATTCCGCATTTTAGAAATGATAATTATTATGCAGGTATAACTGATGGAGTTAATGCAATAATACTAGCAACAAAAGGAGAATATAAAGCAGACGAAAAACCTTCATCTGAAAATAATTCTCCTTCACATATATTTACATTAATTATATTTCTGTTTTTTATAATTTCATTTTTCATTAGAGGAGGGAGAAGAGGCCGAGGCGGATTTATTTTTTGGGGCGGAGGTTTCGGCAGCGGCGGAGGTTTCGGCAGCGGTGGTGGTTTTAGCGGCGGAGGCTTTTCCGGAGGTGGTGGTAGTTTTGGCGGAGGTGGCGCAAGCGGAGGCTGGTAGTTAATTATTTAAACCACTAAAAGCAACATTGATGTTTTGTTCTTGTTTTATTAAAATTACGCTCGAAAAAATTTTTTAAACTCACCATTGAGAAGACTTTAATAGGTTGAAACTCATAATTTAAATATTATTTATTTTATTCATTAGGAATTGGAAATGGCTGAAATTGATAAAAGGAGAAAAATTTAATGGCAATAAAAATAACAGAGGAATGTATTAACTGCGGCGCGTGCGAGCCGGAATGCCCAAATACTGCTATTTATGAAGGTGGAGTTGACTGGGAATTAGCCGGAAAAGTTTATGGACCGGGTGATGCGGCTCCTTCCGGCGCAGGCGAATTTTATTCAAGTGATTTTTTCTATATTGTGCCTGATAAGTGTACAGAATGCAAGGGATTTCATGATGAACCGCAATGTGCAGCTGTTTGTCCGGTTGATTGTTGCATTCCTGATCCGGATCACGTGGAAGATGAAGGTGTGCTTTTATCTAGAAAAGAATATCTGGATGGAATTGGCAGATAAAACAAAATTAAATAGTTAAAGTAAATAGGGTGTACTGAATGCCCTATTTATTAAAGCTTATTTTATCAACTACCTTCCTAATATAAAATCCTTAGACAAGACCAATTTAGAGAAATCAATTTTTCGAAATTCTCATTATTGAAAATCTCTACAACCCATTAAAGCTGTGTTTTTGCAGAATTGCAGTGTATTTATAAACACCGGGCCGTAATTCTTTTAATACTGACCTTTAATAGTTTGGCACAGATTTAGACATCTTTAACTGAAATTATAAAGACTTAAATCAAATAAAATTATTAAACTATATTTTATAAGAATCACAAGGAGATAAAAATGGCTTATAAGATAACTGAGGAATGTATCAACTGTGGTGCATGCGAGCCGGAATGTCCAAATAATGCAATTTATGAAGGTGGGACTAATTGGGAATTTGCTGGTAACAGCTACGGAGAAGGTGATGCTGCTCCATCTGGTGCTACAGGTTTTTATTCAAGCGACTATTTCTATGTAGTTCCTGATAAATGTACAGAATGCGAAGGTTTCCATGATGAACCTCAATGTGTAGAAGTTTGTCCTGTTGAATGCTGTGTTAAAGATCCGAATCATGAAGAAGATAAAGCAGCTTTACTTGCAAAGAAGGAAAATCTTGATAGTATTGGAAGATAATTCCAAATAAATATTTTGAAGGGCATCAACCGATGCCCTTTCGTAATTTATAGCTTCTTAATAATGTAGTTTCTTAAAACCTATCAATATCCTTTTCCCTTTCTAATTTCTTCTTTAACTTACAACAAAAATTTTTTTAATTTTCAATTCGAATTGGCAGATCATTTCTTTGTTTATGAGGAAATATTATGAAGATAGGTAAATATGATATTCACATTATAAATTCCGGATTTGTCGGATTAGACGGAGGTGCAATGTTCGGAATTATTCCCAAACCGCTTTGGGAAAAAACAAATCCACCGGATAATGCAAATAGAATAAAATTA
>JBJKQE010000126.1:0-13678 GCA_046705645.1 Ignavibacteriaceae bacterium
TCTATATGCTGGAATCGTTCGTCAGGATTTTTTGTTAGTGCCTTGTTAACGATTCGTTCTAGTTCCAACGGCACACCAGTTCTTAAACTTGTTGGCGGCTCAGGATCTTCATTAATTATTGAATAAAATATGGATTGATCATATTCACCTTTGAATGGATGCTGACCGGTTATCATTTCATACATAACAACTCCCAGCGCCCATATATCTGTCCGTCTGTATATTTCCAATCCTTTTACCTGCTCAGGTGACATGTAATTTACTGTACCTAAAGTTGAACCTTCTTTTGTAAGAACAGTTTTACCTGATAGTTTCGCGAGACCGAAATCAATGATTTTTACTACTCCCTCAGCAGTTATAAATATATTAGATGGTTTTATATCCCGGTGAACAATCCCCTTTTCATGTGCTTTGGCTAATCCTTGACAAATCTGGATTCCTATGTCAATTGTCTCTTCTATTTTTAAGGGTCTTTTATCTATCCTTTCCTTCAGATTTTCTCCTTCATAGCAAGCCATTACAACAAATAATTGTCCGTCTTCAGTTTGATCTATTTCATGTATGTTGCAGATATTATTATGCTCTAATGCTGATGCAGCTTGTGCTTCATGAATAAAACGTTTTTTTGCTTCTTCATCTCTGCTCAATTCCGCAGGTAAGAATTTAATGGCTACGATGCGGTCAAGCTTTTTATCTTCGGCTTTATAAACAACACCCATCCCGCCTTCGCCTAATTTTTCTAATATTTTATAATGGGATATCATTTCACCAATCATTTTAACCTGCTTTAATAAGATTTCTTTTCATTTGAATATTTTGCTATAATAGCTTTGTAACCGGGCAAATTCCTTAAAAAATCAAAAATCGGATGCATCTTTAGTATAGTAATGGAAAAGTCGCCGGGAATTGATAGAATAAAATCTATTTGCTTTAATGCATTTTCAGTATCTCCATTTAAAGTGTAGATTTTTGCCATATCCAATTGGCGATAATATCCTCTATATGCTTCTTTTTCAATCGGTAAAAGTTCAATCCCTCTTTTCCCTTCGTAAACTGCTTTATCCTTTAATCCAAGACCAGCATATGTAATTCCAAGTGAACTATGAAGACGTTCATCATTAGGATTATTTTTTAACATTTTTTCATATTCAATTCTTGAAGAATCAAAATATGCTTTTGACAGCTTAGTTTCGTTTTTATACATGTAAATCAAACCAAGTATTTGATTTAAACTTGTAAACTCATACTGATCGGATTGATAAGGCCTCTGCCAATATTTTATTTCCCTTATTGCATCATCATATTTCCTCTCAAGAATACAGATATATGCAGCTACATTAAACAACATTCCTGCGTAATTCTCAAATTTTAAATTCTTAATAATAGCTGAAGCAGATTTTGTTTCTCCTTTCCACAAAAGTAAATATTGAGCCATTTCAAGCTTGGGTACAGCTAAATCAGGACTTAGGTCAGAAGCTTTTTTGATATGTTCTATAGACTCTGAATAATTTCTTACTAAACCGTATGTCTCACCTAGAGTAAATACATAGTCAGTTGATAAAGGATTAAGTGAACAACCTTTTAACATATTATTTATGGCTAATTGGAAGTTTCCCATTCTCCTATAAACCGCACCAAGCATAAAATAAGCCTCTGCATTATTCGGTTGAATACTCCGGGCTTCAGAAAATTCCTTTATAGCTTCTTTATAATTAAGTCTACACCAGTAATAAAAATATCCCAACGCCAGATGAGTTTCCGAAAGACTGGAGTTTAATTGAAATGCTTTCTGTACGTTTTTAAAAGCATCATCTTTATTCTTCTCCGATCGGTCAAAATAAAGCCAAAACATAAACGATTGACATCTAGAAAGATGAGCATAGGCTGAAGCAAAATTAGGATCTATTTGTAAAGCTTTTTTATATAAATTAATACTATTTAAGATATCCGATTCAGCGTAGGAACCTTTTGATTCGTACGAAAGCCCTCTTAAATAAAAATCATAAGCATCAAGGTTAGCTGTAGGGGGCTTTTCATTTGGAATTTGATTATATACAAGTGATCCTCCAAGCTGATCCACAACTTTCTGCGCAATTTCATTTTGTAAGGCAAAAATATCATCCATTACTCTGTCATATGATTCCGACCAGGTTATTGTATAATCAGATACACGGGTAAGCTGCGGTGTAATTTTCACATGACTACTCTTAGTACCTTTCTTTGCCCATCTAACTGTTCCGTTCAGTATATAATCAACATTGAGTTCTTTACCGATTTCCTGGACGGATTTATTTGTTTTTGCTAACTGACCTGCTGTACTTGATGAAATAACCCCAATATTTCCGATTGATGCTAATTTGTTTGTTATTTCGTCTGTTACCCCATCGGCAAAATATTTTTCCTCCTGTGCTCCAAGATTTTCAAACGGCATAACTACAATCATTTTTCTTTCTTTAACTTCATTCTTTGAAATTTCTTTTTTATTAATTAAAAAATAAAATATTACGAAAACTGTAATAGCAATAATAACAGCAATAGTTGTTATCCATTTTAAAATTGAATTTTTAATAGGTTTAGTTAACGATGTTTTTTCAGGTAATGTTTTTATTTCTTTAGTATCTTTAATTTCTGACCTAGGTGATATATTCCCTGAAGCTTTTATATTTTCTTTTTTTAAATAATCTAAATTTTTTTTTGCTCTACGAAGATCCGCAAGAAGATCATCAACATGCTGGTAACGGTCATCAGGGTTCTTTGCCAATGCCTTGTTTGCTATTTGTTCCAATTCCAATGGGACTCCTGACCTTAAGCCTGTTACATGTTCCGGTTCTTCGTTTATAATTGAATAGAACACTGCCTGATCATAATCTCCCTTAAATGGTTGACTGCCCGTTATCATTTGGTACAATACTATTCCAAGTGACCAGATATCTGTTCGCCTGTCTACTTCTTCTCCTTTAATCTGCTCCGGCGACATGTAATTTACTGTACCTAAAGTTGAGCCTTCTTTAGTAAGAACAGTTTTACCGGATAGTTTCGCAAGACCGAAATCAATTATTTTTACTATTCCGTCATTGGTAACAAATATATTTGAAGGTTTGATGTCGCGGTGTATTTTTCCTTTTTCATGCGCTTTTGTTAAACCTTGAGAAATCTGGATCGAAATGTCCAGAGCATCATCAATTTTCAACGGTCTTTTTTCGATTTTCTCTTTTAATGTTTCACCTTCGTAACAAGCCATTGCAACAAACAATTGTCCGTCTTCGGTTTGATCAATTTCATGGATGTTGCAGATATTATTATGTTCCAATGATGAAGCTGCTTTTGCCTCATGTATGAATCTTTTTTTTGCTTCTTCATCCCTGGTTAATTCAGAAGGCAGGAATTTAATAGCAACTGTCCGCTCCAGCTTAATGTCCTCGGCTTTGTAAACAACATCCATCCCGCCTTCGCCGAGTTTCTCAATTATTTTATAATGTGATATAATTTTACCAATCATAAATTATTTGTATTTATTAATACAGCAATTCTTATTTATTCTTTTTGTCTATGAATAACTGTTTATAGCGTTTATCGTTAACTAAATCTTTTAGGGAAGGTTCTTGTTCTATTTCAGATCTGGAATAACCATTATCTATTGCTTTTTTTATCCAAAAAATAGCTTTATCTCTGTTATTGAAATTTTCGTTTATTGTTGCAGCCCTGTACATAACATTTAAATTATTCGGAGCTATTTTAAGTGCTTTTTCCAACAATGCGAAAGATTTTGCAGAATCACTTAAATCAGAATAATAAGCCGCTAAATCTGAAATATAATCCGGATTGTTCGGATTAATTTTCAATTCTTGTTCCAGCAGGGAAATTGCTTTCCACTCTGTCTCTATCTTTTCTTTACGCCTGTTCGGAATAAATGACAAAGCAGTCGCAAGATTTGCCCACATAATATAATCGTTGTCATTTATTTTTAGAGCTTGTTCGTACATCTTAACTGATTTATCAAAATTGTTTTCTTTATAATATAGTACACCAAGGTTTGAGTAAGCAGAATAGTTCGGCTCGGCATTAATAGATTTTTCAAACATATCTTGAGCATCTTTAAGCCTGTCCAGAGAATAATACATTGCTCCAAGATTCACATAGCCCCGGTAATTATTAGGGGTATATTGAATTACCTGCTTAAATTGCTCAACTGCTTCATTATACCGGCCTTGATAATAATAGTATACGCCGAGGTCATTGTAACCTGCCCAATAATCAGGTTTTAATTGAATTGCCTGTTTATAAGTGGCTTCAGCTTCCATGTTTTTATTCAAAGATTGATAAGCTTTCGCCAGGCCTCTGTATGCTGCTGCATCTGATGGTTCACTGGCTAATGCTTTTTTGAAATGAAAGACCGCATAATCGTACCTGCCTCTGCCATTATTAATTATTCCGAGTGTAATGTTAGTTGATGCAATTGAACTATCGAGTGCAAATCCTTTATTAGCTGCTTTTTCAGCAAGTTCAACCAGGCTGGATTTTCTTGTTAATTCGTAATTAAGCCAGTATGCTTCTCCTAAGCCGGCATAAGCCAATGCATAGTTTGAATCGCTTTGAACGGCTAGTTTTAACAGTCGAATCGATTCTTCCAGGTTACCTGAACTTTGATATTGCTGCAGTTTACCAATTCCCTGCACATAATATTCATAGGCGTCAGGATCATTTGTTTTACCGGCTTCAAGAACATCTTTCAACTGAGGTTCCATTTCAACATGAATCATTTCCATTAGTTTAATCACTGCTTTATTGTCTATTGAAGAAATATCTTTTGTATTTACATTTATTATTGATGAATTAAGCTGTCTTAAATCTTTTGCATCAACAAGATTTATATTTAACTTTAATATTTTATCGATGAACTGCACACTTCCGGTAACAGCAAGGTTAACACCATACCTTTTGTAAGCTTCACTTACACTTTTAATATTATTCTGGATTACTTCACTTGCCGGGACAACCCATAAGGATTTTCTAAACTGTTCAATTTGAGTAATATTACTAGAAAGAGTCTCCAATAATCCGTCACAAAAAGCCTGACTGTTAGCGTTTCCCCCAATATTAACTAATGGAAGGATTACCAGATGCTGTTCTTTTGGAACAGGATTCCATCCAATAATGTCTTTAAAATTTTGTCCGACATCTGGTACTAAAACTAATAATGCAAAAATAACTATAAGCACTCCAACTATTGTTGAAATTTTTCTCAAATTTAATTTATTATGATCTTGTTTTTTGATCTCTAATGTTTTTGTTTTTAATGAATAATCCGTATCTAATTCAGCCGATTGAAGATCATTATTGACTTCCGAAATTTTCTGATATCGCTCTTCCCGGTTTTTAACAAGGCATTTATTTACAATTTTTACAAGAAATGCGGGACAATTCTCTTTGTATTTTTCTACAGGCGTCGGTGGTTCATTAAGAATTGAGTAAATTATAGCTTGTTCATATTGAGCTTCAAATGGTTGATGATCAGTTAATAATTCATACAGTACAACGCCAAAGGCCCAAATGTCAGTTCGATTATCAATATCTTCGCCTGTTGCCTGTTCCGGTGACATATATGCAATTGTCCCGACTGTTGAGCCAGCTTTTGTTAATTGGGATCTGCCGCTAATTTTTGCCAAACCAAAATCTAATATCTTAACATTGCCTGCTTTTGTAATCATTATATTCTGAGATTTTATGTCTCTGTGAATAATACCTTTCTTGTGTGCAGCTTCTAGTCCTTCAACTATTTGCGCTGCAATTTTTACAGCTTCATCAGTTGAAATAGAATTCTCTTTTAATCTTTTCTTTAAATCCTTTCCTTCTATATATTCCATAACCATAAATATTTCAGGTTCACCGAGGGTATTTTTAACTTCTTCAATTGAAAATATTTGAGCAATGTTGGGATGATTTAATGAGGCAGCAGCCTGTGCTTCAACTTCAAATCTTTTTATTTCTTCATTATCAGTTGAAATGAAGTGGGGCAGAAATTTGATTGCAACATCTCGTTTAAGTTTAGTATCCTCAGCTTTATATACCACACCCATTCCCCCTTCGCCAAGTTTCTCCAAAATTTTATAATGTAAAATTGTCCTGCCTATCATAATCTCACCCATTTAATTTATTGGCAAATAGCTAATTTACATACCAAAAAATAATTCGATATAATTTACATTTTATTTCATAGATAATCTTCAATATTTTTTAGTTCGTAATAATAAGACTGTTACAGAGACTCACTTTAATCTTTTTATTATGAGAGAGGAAGTAGCGGTAAATTAGATATTTCAAATAGATCTTAATTAAAATACCTTTTGATACACCTCTTTCATTATCAGAATAATAATTCTATCATTTTACAATAAGTTTAGGTGGAGTACTACCACGTGCAAATACATTATCAGCCTTACAAAACACTGCATAGACTTCCACAACTTTTTTTGGGATTTCAGCGTTTGTTTTAACTTTTAATGTTATTTCATCATCATCTTTAAGGAACATTGTATATATCCCTCTACGAGAATCTTTAGACTGTTTCTTTTGAAAATAATTATGCGAAAACTGAAAATAAGCATCTGTACCTTTTGTATGCCATGTAACAGTATCCTTATCTCTTTTTATGATGATTTCTTTCTTGGTAGGATTCTTCTTATCAATTACTCTCCAAATGTTGTTAAACTTTACTATTAACAAATCTACATTCATTTTTCTCTCCTTTAAATTATTAATTAAATAATTAACTAATGTATAAATCTACTGAATTTATTCTCATAAAGTTAATTTTATATTATTTGCTATATTTAGTGTATCTGCTAAATATTAGAATGATTCAATAGAAATGCCCTTTGTGCTTCTTTTAAATTCTTGTTTTTGCTTTGGTATCGGAAGAAAATGTGGAAGGAAAAAATTTAAGTTCAACTATCGTATGAAGTTTCAAATCTTCTGCTTTATAAACTTCTCCCATTCCTCCTTCGCCGAGTTTCTCAAGAATCCTACAATGGAGTATTGTCCTGTCTAATAAATCATTCATTTTTAAGACTCCTTTGAACATCCAAAGGAAATTCTAAAGTAAATTATAGAATATTATGAATCTTAAAGACAACGAAATATTGTGTGATTTATAATTGATTAAATTTTTCTAAATATCCTGAAACGAATGTAAATGCAGAACTCAATGCACTCATAAAAAAATGTATTTAATTTAAAATGAAAATGCAAGAAAAATTTTTACCTTTTGGTAACAATTATAATTTAATAAATAAATTATATCTTAGTGAATTCTTGATTGCAGTCTGCATTAATAAGCCCAATTCTCTGAAATAAAAGATTTTTAGCGAATGATCTTAATTTTGTATAAATAGCAAATTAAACGGATTTAAAGTTGGAAGCTTTTAGTGAAGCATAAAAAAAGCAGTATCAAAAAATAAACTTGATACTGCTTTTCTAGGCAAATTTAACGGATTTTATCTGTGTCTGTTATTGTTGGATTCGTGTCTATCATTGCGGCTGTTGTTTCCTCTGCTTTCCCGTTTAGTTTCGGGTGCGCGTTTTATTTCAGGTGCACGCCTCTGCTGACTTTCTCTTCTTACTTCCGGTCTGGCATTCCGGTTCCTATTGTTATTTTCAATTCTATTATTTTGATAGTTCCGATTTGATTCTTTTCTAATTTGAGGGGCTTCATTTTTTCTTTCCTGAGGTCTGAAGTTTTCTCTGTTATTATTTCTTGGGGCCGTTTCAGGATTTTGACTATTTATGTTGTTCTGTCTTCTAATTTCATTATTTCCGGAATTATTAATTTCTCTTCTAAATCCGGTATTTCTTCCAATCTCGACCCTGGAAATATCCATTGAAGAAGGTCTAGTACCTCTTCTTATATCCTGGTTCCTAAAGTTTTCTCTTGATATCTGTTCCTTTGGAGGAATGTAAGCTCTTACAACATTTCCTCTGCCGAAACCGGTATTTCTCGGATTATCAACTCTCTCAATAGACCGCTCAACGATTCTGCTTCCGCCTCTCTGCCTTACAAAATCAACATTTACCCCTCTGTTTATAACTCTGCCGTTTGAATAACCGTAATTTGTTCTAAATCTTGTAACCGAATAAATTCTGTATTTTTCTCTTTCAGGAGCAAAATAATTATAAACATGAGAATCACACATATACCTATATCGAACGAAATGCCAATAGTGGTATGGAGTTACATAATTATGAGTGAAATATATCCCGGCGCCAATTGAAAATGATGCATACGGCGGTAAAGGTGCCCAGCCAATGTAGTCATTATCATATCTCCACTGAACCCATGCCGGAGCCCAAACATTATCGGGAACCCAAATCCAGCCGTAATAATCATCGTAGTACCATCTCCCGTAATGAAAAACTATATAACCAAACGGATCGTAAGAATCCCAATACCATCCGTCCCTTGTCCAAATCCATTGTCCGTTTCTATAAGGAGCCCATCCAATTTGCAAATTCAACGGCCGCCAAACAACAACTCCGTCATTTAACTCAATCCATGTTCCATATGGTGCCAGGGCCGAATAAAATATTCCGCCTCCATCATATTGGTAATTAACGGAAGAAGCAGCATCCATTTTTATATAAGAGCTTAAAATAACAGCGATTACTATAATTAATATTCGTTTCATCTTACACCTCACACTAATTTCATTTTTACAGCAACAACATTAATGCCAGATATATTATTGAAATATAGCTTATTTATAATGTTTAATAATAAAAATTGTTTAATTTCTTGAACAGTTTGTATTTAATTTTAGAATAAAACCGCATTTTTATTCTAATAAAGGAACAATCTTTACCTCTTTATTTTTCTGTTCTTCCATTCAAAATTTCCCATCATTCCGGCAAAGCCCGCAACAATTATATAAGGTATTTGTAAAATTTCAGCAAAGGTAAAAAATTTCATTACCGATTTAAGTGAAAGCAGTTCCTCTCCCTTCTTTAATATTTTAAATTCCATAATAAATTTTAGAGCAACACTTATAAAAAGTAAAATAAAAAAAATATTTGAAGTTATAATTCCCAAAACTAATTGAAGTATCAACCCAATATAGAATAAGTATATTAAAATCAATTTTACAACGAGTAATTTATTTATGTAAAAAAATCCTTTACTGGCCCATCTTTTTCTTTGATTATAAAATTGAGATAGATCTCCATTGGATGAAGTTTTTACTATAGATTCTTTATCCGGGCAAAACTTTATTTTATATTTTGTTTTTTCCCGAATTTTCTGCATTAATATTTCATCATCGCCTGATGATAGATTATTCTTATCATTAAATCCGTTCACATCATAAAATACTTTTTTCCTATAAGCAATATTCGCTGCATTACAAATTATTGGCTTATTAATACCTATCAATCCGGCACCTGTTAAAACAAGTCCTGCAAATTCCAGTTTTTGAATTTTGGAAAACAAACTTGAATCTTCTTCGAATACTACCGGACCTGAAATAAAACCTGTTTGTTCATTCATACATTGCAGAAGACTGTTCAGCCAATTTTTCTGATGAACACAATCGGCATCCGTAGTAACTATTATTTCTCCTTTAGAATTTTCAATTCCATAGTTTACCGCTCTTTTTTTATTTGAATTCACACCAAATTCAATTGGGATACTTAATACTTTAATGTTCTCTCCTTTATTAGTATTAAGTAATTTATGAAGCGAGTCATCTTCCGAGGAATCATTAACAAAAATTATCTCAAATCTATTTTTGGGGTAATTCTGCCCGCTCAAACTTTTCAAACTCGTTAATATATTTTCCGATTCATTTCTAAACGGAACAATAACTGAGACATATTCATTTCCCTTTTTACATTCACAAGGTTTCAAATTTTTCAATCCCCGTAAAACATCCTTTAAAAAGAAAAAATAATTTATTAAAAGAATTAAGAAAAGTTCGTAAAGCAGATAATTAATCATTGTTTCTTTTAAAAAGTAAAACAAACCCGATTAAAGCCGGAAAAATTACATTAATTAAGAAAAGTGAGAAAGCAGCATCAAAGGCTACAAATCCCGGTTCTCCCATTTTGGAGAGAAAAAATATAGACGCACCTTCCCGGATACCGATTTCGGCAAACGAAATAGAAGGGATCAAACTTTTTACAAACATTACAAGATTGCCGGCCCAAAAGAAATCAAAGAACTTAAAATTTTTAGAAAAGGCACACACAAGGATGGAAAACTGAGTTAATATACAAATGTAAAATAAAATAGAAATCCCTGTCATTTGTAATAGGAATTTTTTCTTTAGTTCTTTTAAAATTTTTAAACTTCCGCGGACAGAATCTTTTTTAATCAACGATTTAATAAAAATAAAAAACGAACTATTCCAGTATTTTTGATTAACAAATGTCTGTATCAGCAAGTAAAAAATAATGATAATAAAGAAAAACAATAAAAAGGTAAAATAGATATTCATTCCGTAAAAAAAATAAAGAAACGGTAAACAGCTTATTGCGCCGAAGAATAAAAGAATAATTAATGGAAATATTTTATCGACAAATGTAGCAATAGATACTTCCAGAATTGGTCTATCTTTAAATTCCAATGCTCGTCCGAAGTATTCACCGATTCTAACCGGTGTAAAAACGCCTGCAGAAAGCCCGTAGAAAAGTGAAAGTAAAATCTTCTTTTTATTATTTTCCCCCAGCATTGAGTTACTGGTTAATTTCCATTTCCAGTACTGAAGGAATAAATTTATAAACATAAGAATAATTGCAAATGATATTAAATAAAAATTTGCTTTTTGAACTGCAAGAAAAATACTTTTAAGATCAACCTTTAAAATTATAAATATGATGAGTCCTGCAGCTATAAGAATCTTTATGAAGTTATAAATAATTTTCTTATTAGAGAAATTTGCTTCTTTTATAGATTTCGATATTTCGTTTTTGCCGATCAACTATTTCTTATTTTTATTTTATCAGAATATTAAAATTTATCTATATCAAAGTTTATTTTATATGAAATCAAACATAAATCCGATTCCGAACCTCGAAACTCTCTGCGTAAAGTACTGGTTAAAAACATCTCCGCCGTTATAATATGATGTATAGATTACTATTCCTTTATTATACCAGCCGCCGAACTTTATACCGACCATGTAATTTTGATTTATTATATATTCGGGAATTCCTTTTGCATCCAAATTGACAGCAATAAATAAGCTCTCATTTCTATTGAATACTATACCGAATATATCGGGAACAGAATACTCAAATCCTGCTTTATAAATATATTTTTTTAATTTCTTTGTTTTTGTCTTCATGCCGGTTGACATATCGGCACCGCAATAATATCTAATTAAAGTTGAACTAATATTCTGTTCATTTGCCAACAACAATTCTGCATAATTATTCCCATAAGCGGTCGGTTCTTGGTTATCAATCCATACTTGTCTTAAATCGTCCCAATGACCATCCACTAAATGTGAACTGCTGTGAATATACCTTAATCTTGTATAAAATTTTCCCCATTCAAATTGCCTGGAGTAATTAATATATCCGCCGAAGAACCCGTCTAAAGCGTCAATTTGTAATCTGTATCTTAAATAAGATGTTACATATGCATAAGCCATAAATTCAGCACCAACTGTTACTCTACTTTTGGCAGGATAAAAATTAAATCCTAAAATATCTACAGCATTTCCAATATCAATCTTTAAGTTAGTGGTTGCGGAATAATAAAGAAGTCCCATCCTGGGTTCATCAATTCCGGCTTTTAACGGCATGAAATCAATTCCCTTAGGCAGAAAAATAAATTTAAATGTGGAATCGTTTTTAGTTTGCGCATAATTGTTCTGAAAGGCAACAATCAAAACCAGAAGAAGTAATAAAAATAATTTTCGCATAATATAATTTTATAATTTAATGCATAATGTTTTGAATTTAATTTCTTATACAAAGATAATATGGCTAAATAAATTTTACTTCAATAATTATTAAATTTTTCTTTTAAAACTTAAAAAAAGAATATTCCTTTCATCAATTTTTACAAGGATTGTAATTGATAGTTTTTGTGATCTATATAACTTTAAAACATCTCTTCTAATTCTTTTTATTTCAATATATTATTGTTAAGAGATTTTCTTTTTCTTACTTTTCAATATAAAATTTATTACAAATGGAGTGGCAATGTACATAAGTTTTAGCGAAATACCGGGAAATCATAATCTTTTTCTGGATTACCTGTATGAATTCGATAACGTTAAAAATTTTTACAAAACGGATTTCCGTAACAAAGAAGAATATATTAAAATTTTCAAAAAAGTCGCTGATTCACACGCGGATTTCAGAGATCGATTATCTTCAATTCTAATAGATCAATATAATATTTTTGATCCATCTGATAAAACCCGTGAAAATATTTCCGCACTTAAAGATAAAAAAACATTAGCCGTTGTTACAGGCCAGCAGCTCGGGATAATCGGCGGACCTCTTTATACTTTTTATAAAATAATGACTGCAATTAAACTAAGCTCATTCCTTTCCGAACGTTATGATGATTATAAATTTGTACCAGTGTTCTGGCTTGAAGGAGATGATCACGATTTTAATGAAGTTAGAGAATTAAACCTGATAAATGATAACAATGAAGTAGTTAAAATTGCATACGGTGAAGAGGTACTGGATGATGAAAACAAAGGCAGTGTCGGTAATCTTGTTTTTAACGAAATGTTAAACAGCTTTTACAAGGATTTGGAGAAAAATCTTCGAGTTACCGAATTTACACCTCTGCTGCAGGAAAAAATAAAATCATTCTACGCAACCGGGAAAACATTTATGCAGGCATTCAAAGAATTAATATTCTGGATGTTTGATGACTACGGACTGGTAGTTTTTGATCCTCAGGATAAACGTCTTAAGGAACATTTAAAACCAATATTTAAAAAAGAAATAACTGACTTTAGGATGCATACCGAAAAGCTAGTAAATGTAAGCGCTAAGCTTGAAGAAGTTTATCATGCTCAAGTTAAAGTAAGGCCAATAAATTTATTTTACAGTAATGAAGAAGGCAGATTTTTAATAGAACCGGTTGAAAATGAATTTAGGTTAAGAAGGAAAAGGAAAAAGTTCGGTTACGATGAATTGATTGATTTAATTGAAAAAGAACCGGAATGTTTCAGTCCGAATGTTTTGCTAAGGCCGATTTGTCAGGATTACCTTCTGCCGACGGCTTTTTATGTCGGGGGTCCGAGTGAAATTTCTTACTTTGCACAGGTTATGCCTCTTTATGATTTTTATAAAATCGAGTCTCCGATCATCTACCCAAGATCTTCTGCAACTATTATTGAAAAAAATATTTCTGCAATTATTGAAAAATACGCTATAGATTTAGCCGAACTTTTCCTTGACCCGGAAAAATTAAAGGAGAAAGTTATAGATTCTATTTCGAATGTTTCGGTGGAAGAAACCTTTAATTCTGCATCCAACCAGATTGAAATTGCATTTGATCAGCTTAAAGAGAAATTGTTTGAATTTGATAAAACTATCAGCGATACAAGCTCAAAATACAAACAAAAGATATTTCATCATTTAGATGAATTGAAAGAGAAGGCTTCCGAAGCTCAAAAGAGGAAACATGAAATTACATTAAGGCAAATTGATAAAATAT
>JBJKQE010000127.1:0-13095 GCA_046705645.1 Ignavibacteriaceae bacterium
AATTTTAATATAACAATACCGGCATTAAATCCAGCGCTTTCTTTTATCCCTTTTATTAATATTAAAGTAATTATTACAGTAATTAAAATTGCAGGTAAATCTAAAATTGTTCCAGTTGAGGATAACAAACCTGTGGCAGGATTAAAATCGAATGGCGCATTAGATAATAAATGTGAGAATTTTATCCCGATTATACTAATAAAATCCTGAAAATAATGAGACCATCCGTGAGCAACTGTTGCAGAAGCAACCGCATACTCTAAAATTAAATCCCAGCCTATAATCCATGCGAATAATTCTCCCAGAGTAGCATATGCATAAGTATAAGCCGAACCCGCAACCGGTGCCATAGAAGCAAATTCTGCATAACTCAAAGCAGCAAAAACGCAGGCAATTCCCGAAATTATAAAAGATAAAATTATAGCCGGTCCGGTTTTATCATGTGCTGCAATACCGGAAAGGACAAAAATTCCAGTCCCAATAATTGCGCCAACGCCCAAACTTGTAAGTGAAACAGGACCTAAAATACGTCTTAACCTGTTGTCGCCTTCTGCTTCTTCAAGAAGTACTTTTAACGGTTTTTTTGCGAATAGCTGCTTCATATGCTTTTTCCTTATTAAAAATATTTTGATTTTATTTAATATTGAGGGATTATGGGAGGAGAATTCTTTTAATAAAAATTGAGAAGTGAGCAATTAAATAAAGTGCGAGGAGCCATAAATAAATTCTGGAAATTATTCTTACCCAAATTAGAAATTTGATTGATCTTCTAGAAAGGATTCTGTTTGAAGTGAATTGGAAATTATCACTTTTATAGGTTAGTAGTTCATAAAACTTACTAAAAAATTTTTTCATAAAAATAATTTTTAAGTTAAACTAATTTCATCAGTTCAATAATATTTTATAATTAAGGAAATTGACAACTAAATATTAAAGTCCTAATTATTGAGCGAGAAGCTATTCAAATCAATTTCTTTTTTCAAGTGCTTATTTTAAATGAAGAATGCAAATCACATAGTTACGGTTAAAAATCAAAATAACGACCATATTAGCTTGTGATTATATTATTTATAGTATTGAATTTGAGAATTGGAGTATCAAAAACTAGTGTTAAAAAGCTTCCTTATTTTACACATATTTTTTATTTGATCTCTTTATTTCCAAGATCAAACACATCTTGAATACAGAATTAAACTCAATACCTTATTATGTTATAAATTTGTTGACACTGCTAAATCAATTTGTTATGTTTACCCCCAGACATTTAGCACATACTAACCCGATCTAATATCCAGACTAAACTTATAAGTCGGTAGGTGTCTTCCGATAGATATTAGAAAATAAATGTCTGCTAACAGTTTCAAACGGTGACTAATCGCCACTAATTAGGGTTTTAAAAACAGTTTTTTAATACAGATTGGCTAAAGAATTAAGGAATAAAGTTCATAAGACCGTTCTGGTTAACCTCCAACCTGTTCAATGGGGAATAATTTCTGCTTGCGCATTGAACAAAAAATTATTACATAAAAAATTTGACTTATTATTTTTGTATCTAATCTTTTGGGATAACCTTCCAAATGTTTTAGTCTTTGAGTATAAATTCTATTTACCAAAAAATATGGGTTTAAGGAGGGGAATGATTGCCTGTATCATTTAATCAATTTGAAAGGAAAGGTGGTTTATTTTTATGAAGAAGTTAATACCTGTCGGATTGCTCGGCATGTTAGTGGTATTGCTTTCGCCGATGATGATCTTTGCAGACGAATCTAATCTGGCGGTTCCGCCGCTTAGTCAATCACAAAACAACTTGTTGTATTACGGCCTGCTTGTTTGTGTACTTGGAATCTTATTCGGTTTATACCAATTTAGAAGAGTTAAGAATATGCCGGCTCACAAATCAATGTTGGAAGTAGCAGGCATTATCTACGAGACATGCAAAACCTACCTTCGGCAGCAGGGTAAGTTTTTATTTGCGCTGTTTATTATTATCGGTGTCGTCAGTGCCTTCTATTTTGGAGTGCTCTCCCATATTGCCTTCGGTGGCGTAGTTTTGATCCTGCTGTGGACTGTATTAGGAATTCTTGGTTCTTCCAGCGTAGCCTTTTATGGTATTCGAATGAACACTCTGGCTAACGCCCGTACAGCTTTCGCCGGTCTTGAAGGTAAACCACTGAAAACAGTAAATGTGGCTCTCGATGCCGGTATGAGTGTTGGAGTGTTTCTGGTTTGTATAGAATTGATCATGATGTTAATCATCTTGCTGTTTGTTCCCAGAGATTTGGCAGGAGACAGTTTCATCGGTTTTGCCATCGGCGAATCATTAGGTGCTAGCGCATTGCGTATTGCCGGCGGTATCTTTACCAAGATTGCTGATATAGGTTCTGACTTGATGAAAATCGTGTTTAAAATTAAAGAAGATGATCCTCGTAACCCGGGTGTAATTGCCGATTGCACTGGTGACAACGCCGGTGATAGTGTTGGACCAACAGCGGATGGTTTTGAAACTTTTGGCGTTACACAAGTTGCGCTAATTACATTTATTGTGCTGGCTGTGCAGCCTGCACTTCAAACACACCTTCTAGTGTGGATTTTTATAATTCGTATATTATTGATCATTACATCGATAGGAGCTTTCTACGTCAATAAAGCTTTCAGCAAAGCCAGGTTTGCCAATAAAGAAGATTTTAATTTTGAAGAACCGCTTACCAGTCTGGTTTGGTTTGCTTCTATAATATCTATCGTAGCCATTTTTGTGGCTAGTTACTTCGAGATAGGCCCGGCTTCTGATGTGGGAGCTCAAATTCCAAGTCTCTGGCTTCTAATGTCGATTATTATGAGTTCCGGAACCCTTGGTGCTGCTCTGATCCCGGAATTCGTTAAGATCTTTACCAGTACAAAGTCTGCCCACGTGTCAGAAGTTGTCAAAGCTTCACGAGAAGGCGGTGCTTCTCTAAACATCTTATCCGGTCTGGTAGCTGGTAATTTCAGCGGCTTCTGGATTGGCATGGTAATTATGTTACTGATGTTTATTGGTTATTATGCAAGCACATTCTTCCCTGCAGGCACTATGCTCTATCCTGCAGTTTTCGCTTTCGGTCTTGTTGCTTTTGGTTTTCTGAGTATGGGTCCTGTAACTATTGCAGTTGACAGTTACGGACCTGTAACCGATAATGCTCAATCTATATATGAACTTTCACTTATTGAAACCATTCCTAATGTTAAAAAAGAGATTCACGATGAATTCGGTTTTGAACCGGATTTTGAACGGGCAAAACATTATCTGGAATCCAACGATGGAGCCGGTAATACTTTTAAAGCCACTGCCAAGCCGGTACTGATTGCTACTGCGGTAGTTGGTGCGACTACTTTAATCTTCAGTTTGATATTACTGATTAAACAAGCACTTGGTGTTGAACCGGAAACGATACTCAATGTGCTTAATCCGTTTACCATTATCGGATTTATGGCCGGCGGTGCGGTAATCTTTTGGTTTACCGGAGCTTCCATACAATCTGTAACTACCGGTGCATATAAAGCTGTGGATTACATAAAAAAACATATCCATCTTGATGAAAATGCCAGTCAAACTGCAGCAAAGGAAAGTTCTAAAGAAGTAGTCAAGATCTGCACGCAGTATGCCCAGAAAGGTATGTGGAATATCTTTTTTGCAATTTTCTCATTCGCATTAGCTTTTGCTTGTCTCTCAGCACCTACTTCTGGCAGCAATGAGCCGGTGAGTTTATTCGTTTCTTATTTAATTGCAATTGCAGCATTTGGTCTGTTCCAGGCTGTTTTCATGGCTAATGCCGGCGGCAGTTGGGATAATGCTAAAAAGTTAGTTGAGGTTGATTTAAAAGAGAAGGGCACCGAATTACACGATGCTACTGTTGTAGGTGATACTGTCGGAGATCCTTACAAGGACACATCCTCTGTTTCTCTAAACCCTATCATTAAGTTTACAACTTTGTTCGGTTTATTAGCAATGGAAATTGCTATCACACCCTCATTCAGGAATGCAGCCCTTATAGTTGGTATTATTTTCTTACTAATTGCATTTTTCTTTGTAAGACGTTCATTCTACGGTATGAGGATCCCTGACGGTAAGTGATGAATAGTAATTTAGGTCGCTCCTCAATATTAAAGGAGCGGCCATTTTTATATCAATTTATTATAAACCCCTATCGTAATAAATTTCTTTTTCTTTGAAAATCTATTTTGCAATTAAATCTTTTATTAATTCAATTACATCCATCAAATTATTTGCTGTATAATTCGGTCGGATTTTGATATCATTGCCAAGCGGGTATTTTGTTTTTCCAGTAAATACCAAAATTCCTTTTCCGCCTATTTTTTGTGAAGCTTTAATATCAGTTTCCAAATCATCACCTATCATATAAAAATCATCTTCTATTTTATAACCCAAAGAATCAAGAGCAGACTGGAAATATATTGGTGAAGGTTTACCAATCAAAATTGATTGTTTTGATGAAGCATATTCAATTGCTGAAATAAAAGCACCTGCATCAAGAACAAGTCCTTTCCCATCCGGATTCCAGAATTTATTCTTCTGCATAGCAATTATATCTGCTCCGTTCATTACGGCTCTAAATATTTTGTTTAATGTTTCATATGACCATTTATTCCCGATATCTCCTATTAAAACAGCGTCCGGCTTTACTTCATCAATAAAATCTTTAAATAATTCTTTTATTTTATTTTCACAATAAACATCAACTTTCAAATTATTATTTTTTATGTATTGCAAAGCGGCATCGACAGTAGTCATTGCATTGACTTCAAATTCTATATTATTCTGTCTTAGAAAAATTTTAATATCATCGGAAGAATTTAAAGTTGAGTTGCTTATTATAAAATGAGGGATCTTCTGATCTTTAAGGAAAGTTAAGAATTCTTTCGCATCGACGGCAATTTTGTTACTAATTCTGATAATCCCATCAAAATCAATAAGGATAAATGTTTTTTTAGTGTGCTGCATAAATAAAGAAAAAGGCGATTCAAAAAGATGAATCGCCTAAATTTTTATACTTGCGCGTTTGCGAGGACTGGAAATTTTAATTTAGCAAATTCAAAAGCACCAAAGAATATTCCGGCATAAAAAAGATCACCAAGAATGGAATAACTGAAGAAGGGAATTGCAGCCACATAGCATTCGCCTAAGCCGGCAATGTTCATTGGATACATTGTACCGGTGGTCCAAACCGCAAAATTTGTAACTACAAAAAATAGAACGGAAGATGATAAAACTGCTAAAAATATATTAGAAATTTTCTTACTTTTTCTTAAACTGAATCCAATTAAAACAACTATTGCAAAGCTTAAATAAACGGCCCACATTGTGGAATGGAATCCAATGATTAGGTCCGAGATAAACATTGCCGTTAGAGGAATAATAAAAGCTAATTTTTTATTTGAGAAATAAGCTCCACCGAATAAAGCCATTGCGGCAATTGGAGTAAAGTTTGGGAAATGGGGAATTAACCTTAATGCAGCTGCAAGTAATACCATGCCGCTTACGGCTAGAAAATGCGGATTAAATAATTTTTTGTCCATTTTATTCTCCTTAAGATCAATGAATTAAATTATTATTTATACTGATTAAAATTTTTTATCCGGAATTTTTTGAATTCAATTTAATTTGAATTTAATTAAAAAGAAATCAAAGTTATTTAAAAATCTAACTTAGCACCAATATAAGCTGAGAGACCCGGAGTTGCATATCCGAATATCTCCTCGTAATATTTGTTAAAAAGATTATTAATTCGTCCGTATAATTCAACCATATCTGAAATATGATACATGCCCGACAAATTTACAAGTGCATAGCCGCCTAATTTTACCCTTTGTGCCGGGTAATAAGAGAAATTTTTATCGTATCTCTCTCCTATATAACTAATTTGAACACCCATGTTTAATTTTTTACTAAAGCTGTAATTTAAATCTAAACCATATTTGTTTTTTGGTCTTCTAAGAAGCGGCAGATTATAATCCGTTGATCCGGGGCTTTTATCTTTAGTGTTAGTTAGAGTGTAATTAAGATTTATATTTAATTTTTTTACATTTGTTAATATAAGATAAATTTCTAAGCCTTTTGACTCAGCACTATTTAAATTAATTTCTTTAAAAGTGTTGCCGTCATAACTAAAAAGATTTTTGAATTGAATGCTGAAATAATTTATTCCGAAAATGATTTTATCTAACCAGAAATATTGTTCAATACCGGCATCCCAACCGTAACTTTTTTCAGGTTTTAAATTCGGGTTGCCAAATGAAGGATCAAAAAGGTAAAATAATGATGGAGCTTTAAATGCTGTTCCATAAGTAGCCTTAAATTTTGTACCTGTCTCCGAGATTAAATAAGCCGGAGCAATTCTATAAGTCACAACAGAACCAAATCTATTATGATAATCATACCGGATTCCGAAAGAACTAAAAAGTCTATTTGAAATATTTATCTGCTGCTGTAAGAATACTCCTTTTGTTAAGTCTTTATTTGAAGGAAACCAACTATCGTATTCACCACTATATGCCGAATGAGAAAAATAAACTGAAGTGGCTTCTTCCCGTTCTAAATCAAAGCCTAAAGTCGTCAGGTAATTTTTATCGAATTCAATATTATTAAGCCATTCAAATTTAATTTTATTCCCATCATAAATGCTTGAAGATGAAATCGGATTAAAAACAGATGTGGAATCAAAAGAATATTCTCTTATATTTCTAAGGTAATTTAGCGCAAAGTTTTGAGTCCAAATCCCTTTAAAGAGTGTTAATTTTCCTTCTAGTCGATAAGTAGTTTCTTCCAGTTTATATTTATAAGTTGAGTCATCTCCGTAATATCCTCCGTGCTGATCTAAATCAGTATTCGCTTTTGTATATCTTGAATAAAAATTCAATTCAAAATTTCTATTAAAATTATAACCAAGTCTTGAGGAAAGATTATAATTTGTTGTGCCGTCCTTTTCTTTGTTTCCATAAATTTTTGAAGCTGAAGAAAAACCGCCGCTGCTGAATCTGCTGCCGGTAACAGAATAATTAAAATTATTAATAGCGCCATTCAATCCTGCCAGTCCTTTAAAAGTATTATAAGATCCTCCATCACCTGAAATAAAAAACTTCGGTTTACCGGATCCTTTTTTTGTAATAATATTAATAACTCCAGCCAGCGCATCTGAGCCATATAAAGTGCTCTGCGGTCCGCGAAGAATTTCTATCCTTTGAATATTATCAACGGGAAGATCAGCAAAATCGTAAACATTGTCCAGATCATTAGGCATATTCATAGAAATACCATCTATCAATACTTGCGTATCACTGGCATCTGCTCCTCTCAAGTATACGTTTGATAAAGAACCCGGTGCACCCTGCTGAGTAAAACTTAAGCCGTATTGATCTTTTAATAAACCAAAAACAGATTGTTTACAGCTTTCAGCAATTTGAGCGGAATCAATCAATGAAATTGAACTAGCAGCTTCAAGTTCAGGTAGTTTTGTTCTTGTTGCCGTAACCACTACTTCAGAAAGACGATATATTTTTGTTGAATCTTTACTTTGTGCATGTAACGATGAGCAAAAGATAAGAAAAACAGAAAATAGAAAAATTGTTTTTAAAAAATCCATTGAAGTTACTCCTGTATATTAAATTAAAATTTTAGGTTGTAACTCCGTGGGTTAAAAGGAAAGCTTAAACGAATGAAAACTTCGTTAATCTAACCCTTCCCGCGAAGGTCGATTAAATTTATTTTACGGCAGGTCTCCTGGCTCTAAGCAGCTTGCAATGCCTTCCCATCCTAAATAGACAGTGGCTTAGAATTGCAAGTTAACGCTTATTACAGTTGCGCGACAGCGCCGGATTCTAACCGGCTTCCCTATTCTTCCCGTTTTTTATCGGGACACCGTAAATATTTTTAAGAACTGCTTAAAGTTAATAAAAATAAAATTGGATGCAACGTCTTTATTTTATATAATAATCCTTATAAATTTTAAATAATGTAATTCGTAATTCTATTTTACTTATCATTAAATTGATTTTATAAACTTTATTTAATAAGTTTCACGCAAAAATATTGTTGAATTCTTTATCTTAGGTTTCCGACCTTTGAAGCTTGTCTATATAAAACATACCGAACAGAATAGAAGGGGATTAATAAATTCCAAAATGTTTAATTATAAGAACACTTCAAGGATTGGTGCTTCTCTAAAACAGTTTTCTAAAGGAGAAAATTAATGGGTTGGTTTTGGAAATTCTTCAATTCATCAATCGGTAAAAAAATATTTATGGCAGTTACAGGCGTTTTACTGATTCTTTTTATAATCTTACACTTAATAGGTAATCTTACATTATTCTGGGGTGAAAAAGCCTTTATGAGCTATGCAGGAACTCTGGAAACTTTTAAGCCAATAGTAAGGGTAATTGAAGTAATATTAGCTTCGATTTTTATTTTACACATAATAAATGGTGTAAGATTGTGGTATGCAAATAAGGTAGCTAAGTCGAAAGATTATGCTGTTAATTCAAAGTCAAAAAATTCAGATATATTTTCCAGGACAATGATTTGGTCCGGAAGTATTATTTTTATTTTTCTTGTAATTCATTTACAAACTATTTGGTATCCTAACAATTTTGGTGGAAGCACCGAAGCGTTGTATTCTATAGTAACCGGCTTGTTTGCAAATGCGGTGTATTCCTGGTTTTATATTGTTGCAATGGTACTTCTGGGTTTTCATTTGAATCACGGATTTCAAAGTGCATTCCAAACATTCGGTTGGAACCATAAAAAATATTTTAGCCTGATACAATTAATAGGTACTGTTTACTCTATAATAATGGCAGCCGGTTTTGCTTCACTGCCTATATACTTTTTATATTTTCATGGGAGATAATAAATGGAAAAACTAGATTCTAAAGTTCCGGACGGTCCGATAGAGAGTAAATGGACAAATTATAAGTTTAACTTGAAATTGGTTAACCCGGCGAACAAAAGGAAATACGATATTATTGTAATAGGTACCGGTTTGGCAGGTGCTTCAGCTGCTGCATCATTAGCGGAATTAGGTTATAAAGTAAAATCATTTTCATTTCATGATTCGCCGCGGCGTGCACATAGTATTGCCGCTCAAGGCGGAATAAATGCTGCTAAAAATTATCCGAATGATAATGATTCTATTTTCAGGCTTTTTTATGATACTGTAAAAGGCGGCGACTTCCGTGCCCGCGAAGCTAATGTTTACCGTCTTGCGGAGGTTAGTAACAATATTATTGATCAATGTGTTGCACAGGGAGTTCCGTTTGCTCGAGAGTACGGCGGATTACTTGACAACCGTTCTTTCGGCGGTGCTCAGGTTTCAAGAACATTTTATGCTAGAGGCCAAACCGGTCAACAGCTACTGCTGGGTGCATACAGCGCTTTAAGCAGGCAAATCGGTAAAGGCTCGGTTGAAATGTTTTCCAGACGAGAAATGCTCGATCTTGTTGTTATTGATGGGCAGGCAAGAGGAATTGTTGTCAGGAATTTATTAACCGGTGAAATTGAAAAATATGCCGGTCACGCTGTTGTACTTGCTACCGGCGGTTATTCAAATGTATTTTTCCTTTCAACAAATGCAATGAACAGCAATGCAACTGCAATCTGGAGAGCGCATAAACGCGGAGCATATTTTGCTAACCCATGTTACACTCAAATACATCCGACTTGTCTTCCTGTACATGGAGAGAATCAATCCAAGCTTACATTAATGAGTGAAAGCTTAAGAAACGACGGAAGAGTTTGGGTTTCAAAGAAAAAAGGTGATACCCGAAAAGCGAAAGACATACCGGAGGAAGAAAGAGATTATTATCTTGAGAGAAAATATCCGTCATTCGGAAACTTAACGCCTAGAGATATAGCTTCAAGAAGTGCTAAAGAAGTCTGCGACGAAGGCAGAGGAATTCAGGGCGGGGAAGCAGTTTATCTGGACTTTGCCGATGCTATAAATCGATTAGGAAAAAAAGCAATAGAAGAAAAGTACGGCAATCTCTTTGAAATATATGAAACTATAACAGGCGAAAATCCATACGAAGTTCCGATGAAAATTTATCCCGCTCCTCATTATACAATGGGCGGTTTGTGGGTCGATTATAATTTAATGAGCTCTATTCCGGGACTTTTTGTTTTGGGTGAAGCGAATTTTTCCGATCACGGTGCAAATAGACTCGGTGCTAGCGCATTAATGCAAGGACTTGCCGACGGTTATTTCGTTATTCCTTATACAATTGGAAATTACCTGGCAAGAAATAAATTTTCTGCAGTTACAACCGATCATGAGGAATTTAAAAAAGAAGAAGATGGAGTAAAGGATTTAGTAAAGCGCCTTCTTTCCATTAAAGGTAATAAAACAGTTGATGAGATACACAAAAAACTCGGTAGAGTTATGTGGAATAAAGTCGGAATGGCAAGAAATGAAAAGGGATTAAAAGAAGCAATTTCTGAAATTAAGGAGCTTAGAGAAGATTTCTGGAAAAATGTAAATGTTGTTGGTTCCGCTGATGATCTTAATCAAACACTTGAACGAGCCGGAAGAGTGGCAGATTACCTTGAATTAAGTGAATTAATGGCTTCTGATGCGCTTCATAGAAATGAATCGTGTGGAGGACATTTTAGGGAAGAGTACCAAACAGAAGAAGGCGAGGCTAAACGTGACGATGAAAATTTCAGGTATGTTGCTGCTTGGGAATTTGAGAATGTCGGAAAGTGGAATCTTCATAAAGAAGACTTAGAGTTTGAATATGTAAAATTATCCCAGAGGAGTTATAAATAATGAGTGGGAACAATTTGAATTTAAAATTGAAAATCTGGCGTCAGGCAAGCCCGAAAGCGGTTGGTGCATTTGTTGATTATAAGGTTTCGGTTTCTCCAGATGCTTCTTTTTTGGAGATGCTTGATGAAATAAATAATGATCTTGAAAAAAATAATCAAGACCCGATAGTTTTTGAAAGTGATTGCCGTGAAGGTATTTGCGGAACTTGCGGTATGGTTATAAATGGTGAGCCGCACGGGCCGCTGCGAAAAATAGCTACCTGCCAGCTTCATATGCGTAATTTTAAAGATGGGCAGACAATTTATGTTGAACCTTTTAGAGCGAAAGCATTTCCAATTATAAAGGATCTGGCAGTTGACCGTTCTGCTTTCGACAAAATAATTCAAGTCGGCGGATTTATTTCCGTAAATACAGGCGGAGTTCCTGATGCTAACGCAATACCAATTACCAAGGAAGTTGCATCACAGGCATTTGATTCGGCAGCATGTATAGGGTGCGGTGCTTGTGTGGCGGCTTGTAAAAATGCTTCGGCCATGCTGTTTGTATCTGCTAAAATTTCCCATTTTGCACTGCTGCCGCAGGGTCAGCCGGAAAGACATGAGCGAGTAGAAGCGATGGTTGCTAAAATGGACGAACTTGGCTTCGGAAGCTGTTCAAATACTTATGCGTGTGAAGCAGAATGCCCTAAAGGTATTTCGGTAACAAATATTGCAAGAATGAACCGTGAATATTTCTCTGCCAAATTAAAGTCTTCAAATGTTGAAGTAGAATAGCTTTTTCTAAATTATTTATTATAAAAATAATCCCGGTTTATTTTAATCGGGATTTTTTTATCTTTTCATTTTAAAATCCTCAAAATTTAATTATTCGGTTTGGATGACTAAGATTCTGGTATTATTGATATATTATAATTTTATTTTTAGGATGGTATTTTGTTGAAATCGGGTAAAAATTGCTGCATAAATTAATTATTAATTCGGAGTTAAATAATTTATGTTTGAAAAAGAAATTAAGTTTATAGCTGATTTTAATCTTAACAAGATTAAAAGTTTGGGCTCATTTATTACATTCGATAAAATATTGAACAGCGGGATACATCCTGCAGTTGTCCAGTATATTTCCGCCGAACTGGATTATTTAATAAATGAAGACAGAAAGAAACTATTACAGCATTCGGTATTTGATTATTCGGGAACCGAAGTTGCCAAATATTTCAGCTTAATTGCACAGGAAATTAAGAAAAATAAAAAGATTTCTTATGAAGATATTAAGAAACTTGTTATCCAGGCGGTTTCATTTAATATTAATTATCTGATAAGGCCAAACTGGGCATTAACTAAAATTGTTTTTAACGAGGACGGCAGTAAATCTACAGATGAAATAAACTTGATATTAAATTACGTTTACTATTATGATTATATAAAAAATATTTTTAATTCATATCTTCAAAAAAGAAAAATAGTTGTTTTAAGCTTAACGGAATTTGAGCTGATTCTAAATAAAATAGATAAAGAACTTTTTAATTCACAAGCTCAAAAGCTTATTGAAAATGCTTTAGTTTCAATAGCTGAATTTACTAACCTTGGCTCCGGGCATAAATCCAGGATCTCACCCAGTACATTGGAATATTATCTTAAAGAAAAGAATCAATTAGATTACCTGTTTAAGCTTAGACGTAAATTTCCGGCTGATGTTAAGCAAAGAATTGATATCTCCGACATTAGTAAAGCTTTATTTTCTTTTATACCTGAGGAAGGTGCGCCGAGCTTATTCGAAGAAGAAACAGTAGAATTGGATGAAACACCGGTATTTGAGGAAACTGAAGCGGAAGTAAATCCTGATGAAAGACTTCAGCCTGAATTTGAAGAGGAAACTGAA
The DNA here is from genome assembly GCA_046705645.1 of Ignavibacteriaceae bacterium. Classification (GTDB taxonomy): domain Bacteria; phylum Bacteroidota; class Ignavibacteria; order Ignavibacteriales; family Ignavibacteriaceae; genus FEN-1297. The sequence continues at coordinate 12,690 of JBJKQE010000127.1, forward strand.
ATGGAAGTAAATCCCGATGAAGAACCTCAATCGGAATTTGAAGAGGAAACTGAAGCTGATATAATTCTTGAAAAAGAACCTCAACCGGAATTTGAAGAAGATATTGAAGCGGATTTAAATCCTGAAAAAGAACCTCAATCTGAACTTAAAGAGAAACCAGGGTTGGAAAACAATATGGAGCAGGAGGAAGATTCAGAGAAAGTTGAACCCGGAGAAATGCATGATGAAGAATTACATGCTGAAAATATTGAAGATATGGTTAACCTGAAAAATGATCAAAAAATCGAACTTCCCGATAACAATGAAGAAATAACATTTGAAATTGATGAAGATCTTTTAGATATGTATGAAAAAGAGCTGGGATCAAAATCCGAAAGTTTGGAAGATATTGCGGCAGATAAACAGG
>JBJKQE010000128.1:0-3136 GCA_046705645.1 Ignavibacteriaceae bacterium
CACCTTGAGCCTGGGACATAACATTTCCTTCTAAAAGCACAACTCCGTTATTTACAATTATGTGTATAGGAGGATTGGCTAAATATTCCATTCCAAAAAATTCCGGATCATTATAGATTAATCTAGCTGCTCTTCTTCCAATCCTTCCGGGGCCGAACGTCGGTTTAATATTATTGACTACTTTTTTTACACCTTCGACTTTTTCGGCTTCATTCTGAAACTGCTGAACGTACCAGGGAAGATGTACCCATCCATTTAAAGTTACAATACCGTTCGTATCCTGCACCGTAACCCAATCAAAAATACTGTAGAAAACATTATTATATATTCGCTTTTCAACCGCTTTAACAATCTTTTTAGAAGAAACATCCGGACTAGCAACATCAATATTATTAACTACTTCAAGATTATCTTCTACTTTTTGTTCCTCTTCAGCAGCCAAATTTTTATCATATATTGTCGGAACTGATCCATCAAGAATTATTTTGTTGTTAGCTACAGTTACTTTTATATTATCATTTTTAAGCATATTATCTTTCGCTAAACGATATTCAACAAAAATTTTAATATTGCTGTTCGAAGGCATATTGCTGCTCTGGGCATATACAGGTATTGCCGTTAAGCCAAAACCAAGTAAAAAATACATCATACTTAGAGTTATCATTTTAAATTTCATTTTATTACTCACTTTCAAATCATTGCATTGCATCAAACTTTAATCGGGTGAAAATTCTTAATTAATCATTTATCAGCAATTTTTATCAACTGTTTTTTAGACGGAATTTAAATAACTTTGGTTTGTTGTTATACAATACTTGTACCCCGTATCAAACGATAAGAAACAGTTAATTAAAGCGGCCTGAATAATGCGTGGTGGGTTTGAATGAAGTTTAATTTAATATAAGATATAATTCTAAGAACAAACCTGTGATGGTTACAAAAAGCTAATTTGGATTTATGCTTTCTTACTTAATTTCAATTATAAAATCTTCATTTTCCCACTTTTTTGATTCCGGCCAGAAGAATGTGAATTGAATTTTATTTCCAATTTTCATTTTACTTGAAGGAATATCTGCAAGATGAATTCCTAATCCGGTATCATTGGTTTTTGTATCCGTAAATGTGTTCCATCCGTCCGATGACCAGCGGATGTTAGCTTTTGCAAGTGTTTCTATTCTGAAAATTTTCCCATTACTAATAAACCTGCATTTATTATTGAAACTCCAAACGGCATAATTAGAATCAATTTTATCAATAACATAACGCTTGAAAGTCTGAGGCGGCATGTCGAAAATTTTTTTATCTTTAAGTGATCGGCTCAGCTTTACATATTCAGCATGTGCCCAGACCAACGGCATTGCGGAACCGGATGGTCTTCCTAAAAACAATTCTCTTTCAGGAATATCATTCGTATCCCATACCTGCTCCGAGATCATTCCGCCGTCATTAGAAAAATTTTCAAGCGCTTCTAATAATTTTGAAGCGTTTTCAAAATTACCAGCAGCTAATTCATAATGAGCTCTTTCCCCGGCTAGTAAAGGCCATGCACGTCCTATTCCGGTTCCATCGAACGGCCTGCCGTCTTCATGTTCGCCATACCCGTCATCATTATATCTATGCCAGGCTGTTCCGTATGGAGTTTCAACTTTTAAAAGCTCATCAATTACTTTAATTGTGTTTTTAATTTTGGGATCATTGGCATCGCGTAACCCAAATCGTACAAGCGCAAGTGCATCAGGACTAATTATTTGTACAGCTTCTTCACGATCAGACCCCGGAGGGCGGTTTTTTATCGGCACAAAACCTTGAGTAGGAGAAGAAGCGTCAGCAACTTCTTGTGCAGCAATACGTAAATAATATCCTTCAACACCGACTTTTTTTGCTAATTCTGATTCCGCAGCATAAGTCCATCTTTCAATGCTTGAATTCCAGTTATCTGCAGTATCTCTTAAAAATGAAGCTATATTTATTTCATTATTAGTCTCTGCAAAATCAGCAGCAGCTAAAAGAGCAGGAATTTCTACGGCTAAAGTAAAAGGAGAAAATCCGGCATCCTCTTCCCACCTATCCTGCTGAGTTACCGGACCGTTACATACCAGATATGAAGCAGCCTTTCTAACTGCAGGCCAATATTTAATTATATCTTTCTCATCCAACGCACCTTTACGATATGCTAAATCGATAAGTAGAATTGGAAAAGCTGTTTCGTCCATTTGTATTCCCTGCCAGTAAGTTGAGCCGTCAAGCCACATATTCTGCGACCAATGACCGTCTTTTTCTTGAGTACTTATTAAAAAGTTTATTACTCGTTTTGCATCATCAAAAGCTTTAACCGCAAGCAGACCGCCTGCTGCTTCTGCAAGATCTCTCGGCCATACAAGATGGTATCCGCCGAGATCATCATCGCCTTTATTAAATCCCCACGGAATCGAAAGACTGGCTATAAGTCCGCCGGGAAAACGTTTTGCTTCATGAATACGTAAAACCGATGCGCTTATTAATTCCACGTTTTTATTTTTATTTTTTGAATTAACCAAATCCAATCCTTTGAGCCATTCTTCCCATTCACTTATATATATTCTTTTTGCTTCATTTAAATTGTCGAGAATACTTGCTTTTGCCCGCTGACCGGCTTCCGACCAATTCTGGCCGAACCCAATAGCAATTACAAACTCATTAGTTTCATTCTGTGATAAATCTATTTCACCTGTTAAAGCAATATTTCCATTTTCAGCTTTATCATAATTTAACGTTAATTTTTTATATTGACGCAGATCCTGCCAGCCGTCGGAAGACCCCGCAAATCCCGCAGAAAAATTTTTCCACGGAATTGAACATGCAACCGCCATGGCAATTCCATTGCGCTCTGCAAAAAGCATTGGTGTTCCTTTATAATCTCCAACCCACCCGGTATTTCCGGCACCGTGATTTCCTAAGTGCGGAGAAATAATAAAATAAAGATTTAAATCATCGCTACTTTTCTGAAGTACATTGAATGTCACTTTTTGAAGTATACAATCGCGAAAAGGATCCGCAAATATTTCTTTTACAATATTATATCTTTTTAAAGAACAAGTATTAATCAATTTATAAGCAGGAACTCCTTCGGCTAAATATTCTAATTTACTTTCGGTGT
>JBJKQE010000129.1:0-21979 GCA_046705645.1 Ignavibacteriaceae bacterium
AATTCCATTTATTGTAAATGAAACCGTGGGTGCTCTATGAGAGTTGTCAAATGCAGGTCCGTATAAGTTTACACCTGGAATTTTTTTCAATTCGTTATATAACATTTTAGCTAGATAATTTTCATAACTTCCTATTTTCTCCATTGCAGATACAATCTTTGATCGGATGTCTTTGCCTTTACCAATTGAGGCTATATATTCTATTGCTGCTTTAACTCCGGCAATTGCAGCATGATTTAAAGTTCCAGTTTCAATTCTGTTAGGAGATTTAGGATCCTGCGTTCTAAGTCTGTCGGTTTGTAATTGATCCAGCAAGCCTTCACGTGAATATAAAATTCCAACATGAGGTCCGTAAAATTTATATGCTGAACAAATTAAAAAATCAACTCCTAAAGATTTTACATCAATTGGAAAATGAGGTGCATAATGAACTGCATCAATCATAAGCCAGGCGCCGACTTCATAAGTTAATTGTCTCACCAGTTTGACATTGTTTACAGTTCCAAGCGCATTGGAAGCTAAACCCAATGCGACTAATCTGGTATGTTCATTTATTTTTTTATAAAAATCTTCGTAATCGAGAGTTCCGTCTTGTTTTAGTAGAACCTCCCTTACAATAATTCTATTTTCTCTTAAATTTATCCATGGTCCGCGGTTAGCTTCATGATCAAGCTGGGTAATTAAAATTTCATCACCTTTCTTTAAATGCCTAACAATCGCCTTGCTTAAAGAAAAATTGAGAGTAGTCATGTTTGCACCGAATGAAATACATGAGCTGCTTTCTGCATTAAGGAAAGCTGCGCAAGCTTCTCTCGTTTCCTCAATAATTTTATCTGACTCCTTGGAAGTGATAAAAAAACCATGTGTGTTTGCATTTGAATTTTTGTAGTAATTTGAAATTGCATCTATTACGGTTGAAGGGATTTGACTTCCGCCCGGTCCGTCGAGGTAAGCAAGCAGATAACCGTTATATTGTTTTTTTAATGAAGGGAAGTCCGCTCTTCTCTTAATGATATCTTTAAATAAATTGTTTTCTGATTTCATAATAATTCTCAATTAAAATGTTTTTTTAGAAAATTTAAAATTACATTATTAACAAATTTTGGATTTTCAATTGGGGTCATATGTCCTGCTTCCGGTACAATTACAAATTCAGAATTAGTAATTTTTTCGGCTGTTAATTTCATAACTTCTGGAGGAGTTAATTTATCATCTTCTCCGCAAATAATAAGAGTTGGAATTTTTATTTGAGGTAGATAAGAAGTTGTATCAGTTCTGCTTAACATAGCTAGAAGACAACCTTTAACTCCTACCGGATCAAATTTCATTGATCTATTTAAAACCTCTTTATAAGGAATTTGAGAATTGTTAATTGAGCTTGGAGCAAAACAGCCTGGAACAAATTCACCTACAAATTTTTGAACACCTTCGGTATTTAAAGTATTAATCCCTTTTACTCTTCTTAATTTTGCTTCATTGTTATCGGATTCCGGTTTGCTGTCGCAGATAATTAATCCGCCGAATTTATCCTGCATTCTTTCCATGCATCTAAAAGCTATATATCCTCCCATTGAAAGACCGCATATAACAGGCTTATCAAGTTTGAATGAATCTATTATAAATTCAACATCATCAACGAAAGATTCCATTGTAAATTGACCATCACCAGCAGGTGAAGAACCTAAACCGCGAATATCATAGGTAACACAATGATAAGTTGATTCTAATTCTTTAACTTGTTTTTGCCACATTTTATGATCGTATGGAAATCCGTGTATAAACAAAATCGCTTTATTTTTTGGTTTCCCGCTTTGATAAATTGAAATTTTATTGTTTATTGTATGCATCAATTTTCAGCCTTAGCTCCCAAAGTTATTAATTAAGTAAAATAAAAATAAGGATAATAGTATGAAAAATATATTTAAAACTATAATCGTGCTGTTAATAATTTTTGCAAGTTTTACGTTTGGCAAAGAGGATTCAACTCAAGTAAATAAATGGATTCCAACTGCAGTTGCAGGATTAAATGTAAGTCAGCTTGCATTAAGCAATTGGACTCAAGGCGGAGAAAATGCCTTAACCTGGACATTATCCGGAAATCTCGGCTTAAAATATTCTTCGGAAGGCTGGACTTTCAGAAATGGTTTAAAGGTCGATTACGGAAGATCGAAACTTGGCGGAGGTAGTTTTCAAACAAACAATAATGATTTTTATCTTGAGTCAGTACTTTCTAAAAACATTGGCTGGAAAGTAGATCCGTATTTTAGCAATATTGTAAGAACGACAATCGCACCTGGTTATTCTTATGCGACGCCTACGCCGCAGGAAATTGCAAATTTTTTCGATCCTGGTTATGTTACACAAAGTTTGGGTTTTGCTTATGAACAATTAACCGGCTTTTCTACTATGCTGGGACTTGCCGTGCAGGAAGTATTCGCAAATAAGTTTACGCAATATACAAATGATCCGACAACAGCAAAAACTGAAAAATTTAAGTTTGACACAGGTCTTCAGTCTATAACAACTGGTAAATTTGTTTTAGATGATAATCTATTGTTGACAAGCAGCCTTACACTTTTTACCAGATTTAAAAGTCTTGATGTTTGGGATGTCCGGTGGGATAATGTTATAGTGGCAAAAGTAAATAGTTGGCTGAATGTTAATTTTTCTTATCTATTAATTTATCAGAAAGATCAATCTTTAACTACACAAATGAAAGAAGGGCTGCAGTTAGGTATTGTGTATACCATATTGTAATCTAGATAATTTTTAAATTGTGTTGATTAATACAAAGTTAATTAAAGTTTTTCTATCCCATCTAATGTATTCTATATTGTAATTAACCGTTATATATAATTTAGAAATTCAAATATTGTATGAAAATTGTGTTTGTTAGTTCAGAAGGCGTACCATATGCAAAAACCGGTGGCTTAGCGGATGTAGCCGGTGCTCTCCCAAAAGCCGTCGAAAAATTAGGCTGCGAGGTAAAGCTTTTTATTCCCAAATATTATTCTATTGATGAGCCCAAATTCGGTCTCCATTATGATTGGGCAATAGGGGAAATACCGATAAAAATTTCGAATCGTATAAGGTCTGTTCATGTTTATAAAGCTCTATTACCCGCATCATCTATCGAAGTTAATTTTATCGATTGCCCGCATTATTTTCATCGAGATCAAATTTATACCGATGGCTTTGATGAAGACGAGAGATTTATACTTTTCTCTAGGGGAGTTATAGAAACCCTGCAAAGAGATAAATGGGCTCCGGATATAATACACTGTAACGATTGGCCTACTGGTCTTCTTCCGATGTATTTAAAAGAAAATTATGCATGGGACAGGTTGTTTAAAAATACCGCGTCGGTATTTACTATTCATAATATCGGTTATCAGGGCAAGTTTTCAACAGAAACTTTGAAACATGGTGAAATTAGAAATGATCTTTTTTATCCTGACAGTCCGATTGAATTTGACGGCGAAATTTCATTTTTGAAAACAGGAATAAATTTTTCAGATGTTATAAATACGGTAAGTAATACCTATGCAAAAGAAATCCTAACCCCCGAATACGGCACAGGGATGGAAGAAATTCTTATGAAAAGAGAAAAAGATTTATACGGTATATTAAACGGAGTAGATTATAGTATGTGGAATCCAGAAATCGATAAATTTATACCTTTTCAATATTCTCTAAATGACCTGGAGAATAAAAAAAGTAATAAGGAACATTTGCTATCGCGATTTAATTTGAAATTTGATGAAAAAATTCCTTTAATAGGAATAGTCTCTAGAATGACCGTGCAAAAAGGCTTTGATATATTTGAGGAAGTTTCGCAGAAATTAATGGAACTAAATGCTCAATGGATAATTCTTGGAAGCGGTGAAGATAAATATGAAGAAATGTTTCGAAAACTTCAGATATCGAATCTGGAAAAAGTTGCGGTTTATATCGGTTTTAATAATGAACTCTCACATTTAATTGAAGCCGGTTCGGATATCTTTCTAATGCCCTCGCATTATGAGCCTTGTGGCCTGAACCAAATTTACAGTTTAAAATACGGAACAGTTCCGGTTGTAAGAAAAACCGGAGGCCTAGCCGATACTGTACATGATTGGGATGGATTTTATAATAATGGTGAAGAAACGGGTAATGGCTTTTCCTTTAATGAGTACTCTGGGAATTCTCTTCTTAAAACAGTTAAGCGTGCAGTAGATTTATTTGATAATAAAAGCATTTGGAAAAAAATTCAGTTAAACGGAATGAATGAAAATTTTTCATGGGAAAATTCCGCAAAAAAATATCTGGATATTTATAATGTTGCCCTGCAGAAAAAAACTTAATTCACAGGAAAAACTATACATGCATAATTAATTTGTTTTTTATCTTTAAAATTATTCGGCATCAGTATAATTAAGAGGGATTATTTTGAAGGATTTAGATTTTAATCCGTATAAATCGACTTCAGAATTCCGAAAGAATTATAAGCTTCATGATCTTGCAGAAATCCACGGAAAGAATTTACTTATTCAATGGGGTTTTGATTATAAAGAATTTGGAATGGATAACCGGTACGAAAAAGTGTGGGAAGAAGGTGAAGATAAACCTGACTTAATAATCGGCTATAAAGATAAACACGCTTTTCTCGACTGGAAAGCGAAACATAAACCGATATGGATTGTTAATAAAAGAGCGGTTATTTCCTACGCAAAATGGAAAGCAAAATTTAATTTGCCCGTATTTATTTGCTTCGCCGTTTTTAATAATGATAATTTAATTTGTGATATTCATTTTGCTTGTTTGGGAATTCATAACTTTATAATTTCCGGTGAAAAAGAATGGGATAAAAACGATACTATTGAATTTAAAACTGATTTACCTGTATTTTCTAAACCGAATATCTTGAAATATTTATAGACCTATTTAATTAATGAGAATGTTTAGCAACTTATTAAGCTGGTTTGATGCATTCCGAGTTAAAACAATCTTTAGAGAACATATTTAGAACATCTAATTCTCCGGATGAATTATTTGATGCATTTAGAGTAGCAATTGATCGTAAGTTTAATGATCAGGAACTTTATAAAGTATTATTAAGAAATAGCGCACTTTCAATAGATGAGATTTCGATGTTCGCCGGCAAAATTTGTAAGGAGTTTCCGGATATGTCATATAGTATTTATTATTGTGTCGGACAGCTTCTTTCTTCTATATCCAGCTACAGCAAACATCACGAAGAAGCACTTCGTTATTATCTAAGAGCAGCTTCAAAAAATCCAATCGCGTATGAGCCTTATTTAGCAATTGCTAAGATGTACAACAGCGAATTAAATGTTCCGAGGTTTGAAGTTGTTATACAGATAATTGCAGATGGTATTGCGTTGGTAAATTTTAAAAGTCCGCTTTGTTTTGCTCTTGCTGATCTTTATAAACTAGTTGGTGATGTGGAAAGGGAACAAAATTATCTAACGCTGGGAGAATTGTATCAACAGGAGGGCAAGTAAAAATTTTATAACATTTATCTGTGGAATTAATAATAATAACCAATTGAAAAGTAAAAAAAAGTATCTCCCCAGCTTATAGGATTTCCCGGAAGATCTTTTACAAATAAAAAGCTTTTACCGATAGAAAAATCGGCGGGTCCGATTGGAGTATCAAAAGATAAAGTAGCTCCGATTCCGTGCCTTAAATCCTTGAATCTTATTTCTTCCTGTTCCGGCCATGCATACCCAAGGTCGTATCTTAGCTTAAAATATGTGTCAAAGAAAATTTTAAAAGGAATCTCATACCTATACTCAAGTGAAGCAAGGAATATTTGTCTTCCTCTAAATTCGTTATCGCGCATTCCAAAAAATGAATTTTGTCCTCCAAGAGAATATTGTTCACTTAGCGGTAGAGTCTTGTCTGCAAATCCCATTATAAATCTTGGAGAAAATGTACTGACTCGATCAATAGTAAAGTAACTTTTATAATCGAAGTTAATATTAGTAAAACCTATGTTGCCCCCCAAAATTTTTTGGGCAGACTCGTATACACCTTTAAAATAAAAACCTTTCCGTGGGTACGGATAACGATCTTGCGTATCAATAGTAGAACTGGCGCTTAAACTTACTATCTTTGTCTTGGAAGGCTCAATCGAATATTGCTCTGTACCAGGAGGAAGCGAAGTGAATTCTTGTAGGTTATGAATTTCATCAAGTTGATATTTGCCCTCGAAAATTAAATTGCCGAATCTTTGAACTTGTGTGCCTAGAGAAAGCGAGCCCCCATAGTAAGTCTGTCTATACTCGCCGTTTGAAACCCTCGAAAATGATGCTGTTGTTGATGACGGTACATTAGTATAAGAAAATACGTCGTTAAATTTATAATATGCGTTTAATTTATATGTAAAGTAAGTATTAAAAATTCTATTGGATTTATGTTCCAATACATATGCTCGATTTCTTGTACCGCCGAATAAAAGTAAGCCAAGTTCAGTGCCGCTTCCAAAGAGATTTTCATCAACCAGATCCAGACTTAGCTGTGCTTTGTTTTCGTTATCTGCTCTAAACCCTACCCTTAATAAACTTGAAGCCTTTTCTCTTACGTGAATTATCAATGTATTAAAATCCTGGTGTCGCTTAACTGTTAAATAAATTTCATCAAACAGCCCAGTACTTCTTAAGTTTGTAAGGCCCTGTTTTATACTATTATAATTAAAATAATCACCGGCAACAATGGGAATTTCCCTTGTAATTACCGTTCTTGAAGTAAATTTATTCCCTTCGATATTAATTTTGTCTATTCTGCCTTCATCAACCTTAAGATTAAGAGTACCAGTAACACCGTCAAAACTTACATTCTGAAGTTCCGCCAATGAATATCCGTCTTTTCTGTATAGCTCAATTAGATCTATAATTTTATTTTCCACTAATCGGGGATTGTAAGGCTTGTTGACTAATTGATATGTAATTTCTTTAACAGAATTTTTATTAATTAAAGTAATACCCTCAACTTTAACATCTTTTATTAATGGATTGAACTGGGAAATTATCTTTATTGTTGAATAAGTCGGATATTGAATAATCTTCGCATCCAAGTTTTTATAGTATCCTGAAGAATAGATTGAATATAGGTCGCTTAAAATTTGAATATTGGATACGGAATCCTCAATAGAATATTTTTGAAGTAAAGGCATTTCAACTTTAGATGTGGAGCTATCAATTAGAATATTCTTTACATAAAATTCTTTTAAATGTAAATTTTTACGGAAGCATGAATCGATCTGTGATTTAATTTTAGTTATTTGCGGAAGAGTGGCTTCATACCCTTTTTGTATAATGGAATTAATATTTGAAAAATCACTTAGGCTAATATCATTAAGATTGGGAGTAATTACCGCATTTGCATCCTTAAGTTGAGACTCATTTAATTTTTTCATAGGAATGCTTACCACCTGATCTGCAACCTCCCACGGAAGTGAAAGTTCTTCTTGCGAATGAAGCGGACTAGTCGTATTAATCGCAATAATATATTGACCTCCAAGTCCTTTTGCAATTTTAACAGGAATATTTGCAACTAATCCTCCATCAACCAAAGTTAACGAATCAATATTAACGGGCGAAAGAAAAAAGGAAACGCTTGAGCTCGCTCTCATGGCCTCACTTAGAGAACCGCTTCCTAAAATTACAGGAGCTCCCGTAACTAGGTTTGTACAAACCGCACGATATTTACCCTTTAATTCGTTAAAACTAGAGTTTACATGAATAGGAGCTTGAAAAGTAAGCAAGTTTAAAAAATTAGAAATTTTTTGACCGCCTCTTAATGAAGTTGGCAGAATTGGCGTTAAACCTTTAAGTCTTAATGCAAAAATAGCTTTATCTTCTGTAATTTTTTGATCAACAAATAAGTCTCTTCTATTAGTCTCTCTATCAGAAGCAAGCAGCATATCCCAATCTGTATTTACTGCAATGGAATCAATTTGATGAATGCTGTAACCGGCTGCATAAAGCCCCCCCACAATACTTCCCATGCTGGTCCCGGCAATAATATCAAAATTAATATGTGCATCTTTGAGAGCTTGCAAAACCCCGATTTGGGCAAGACCCCGTGCACCGCCGCCGCTCAAAGCTAAAGCCACATCCGGCATGGGTTCCGGTACCCTTTCAGTAAGTCCAAAAGGAAGATTTTTAATTTTGTATTTAACAGATAATAGGTGGGTTGTTTGTGCAAATGATATCGATAGAAAAAAGGGTAAGATACCAAAAATTATTTTCTTGAAGTTTGTCATGTATGTAAAAAGATGTATTCCGAATGTAAATAAAAAATGTTTACACTCAATAAAAATACATTATTATCTGCCTTTTTTCCGCTGCTGTGTTTTTGCATTCTGTTCAGCGGCTTCCATCATTCTAGCCATAAAACCCTTTTGTTTTTTAGGATTCTTTACAGGCTGTAACTCCATACCATTATGCTTATGATTTATATAATACTGCTGTGCAATCGAGAATACGTTAAACATGAAATAATAGAGATTCAATCCGGCAGGGAAACTCATGAACAGCAGGGTTAGAAATATCGGCATAACATATACGAGAGCCTTCTGTTTGGGATCTTGAACAGTCATCTTTTGTTGAACAAAAGTTGCTATACCCATCAGAACTGCTAAACCGCTTATTTGATCGATTCCAAAGAAGGGTAATTTGAAAGGCATTTGATAAATAACATCCGGCCTCGATAGATCTTTTATCCACCAAATGAAAGGTTGCTGTCTTAGTTCGATAGCTATTTTTAAGAAATCCCACAAAGCAATGAAAATCGGCATTTGAAGAATCAAAGGTAAGCATCCGCCCGCCGGATTTACGCCGTAAGTAGAATAAAGCTTCATTGTTTCTTTATTCAGCTTTTGAGGATCATCCTTATATTTTTCTTTTATTTCTGCAATCTTCGGCTGAAGAAGCTGCATTTTTTTCATTGATTGATAACTGGATTTTGTCAGCGGATAAAGCACAAATTTTATAATCAATGAAAAAACTATAATTACTAAACCATAATTAGGAATGAATAAGTGAAGGAAATTAAATAAAGGCAGAAGTATGTATACTGCTATAGGCCGTATTAAAAATTTAAAGAAAGTTCCGAACTCGACAATTTGTTCAAAATTATGTCCGTATTTATTAAGAATATTGTAATCTGCCGGACCAATGTATATTGTAAAATCTTTCTTTTCGTAATCTGAATTATTAAAAGGCAATATTAAACGGATATTATAGTAAGCTCTTTCTCCGTTATTTGCGTATGAAGTTTTAATCCCTTCTAAGTAAGCACCGTCTACCTGTGAAGAGTGTTGAGGAGCTATTATTACAGCGAAATATTTATCTCTTGCCGCGATCCAATCAACTCGTCCGTTAAAATCTTTTTCTACTTTTTCTCCGATTTTACTTGCTTCAACAATAACATGATCGCCGCCCATAAAAACACTTGCATTTGAATATAAAGCTTCGTCAACGGAATTTTCCTCAACAAATCGAAGTCCTTTTTCCCAAACAAGGTCTACATCATTATTGCTTATTAAGTCTTCCATGCCGACCAATTTTAGTTCGCATTTCATGCTGTATTTGTCGCCGTAAAAGACGTATTCTTTTTCAATATATCTCTTTGGATCGACATTTAGACGATAAGAAATTACTAACGAATCTTTACCTGTAATTTTATAATAATATTGTTTTGCATTCGAAGTAAAATAAAGATTAGAAGTATTTATTGCTTTACCATCGGCCGAAACAAAAGATAAATCAGGTCCTCCTCCCCCTTTTGGGTAATTTACCAGTTGAACATGATTTTCATAAAAATCCTTTTTACCTTTTTTATTAACGGAATACCAATTTTTATATTCTTTTAAAAAATACTTTTTAATATCTCCGCCTTTACTGGAAATTTCCAATTTAACCAGGTCGTTATCTATTGTAATTATTTGTGCTTTTTGTTTTGTGGGGGTAAAATATTTACCGTAATTTAGAGTATCGGAACCGGTTTTTGAAGCAATACTTCTTTGCTCTGCTTTTTCGGAATTCTTAATAGCTGGTTTGTTTTTTTCTTTCTTTGCCAGGGTATCCTTAACAACCTGAGTTGTATCAACTGTGTTTTTTTGCTGTTCTCCCGGTTTTGGTGAATTTAAGTAGAGCCAAAGTACTAAAATTGCTCCAATGATTATAAAAGCTATTGTTGTTTGTCTATCCATTTAGATTCCATTATTCAACGGGGTCGTAGCCCCCTTTATTAAAAGGATTACATCTTAAAATTCTCCACACTGCTTTTACCCCTCCTTTAAATATACCATATCTGGTAAAAGCCTGTACGGCATATTCGGAACATGTAGGGTAAAATCTGCATGACGGCGGAAAAAGAGGCGAAATAAATTTTTGATACAATTTTATTATGAATACAAATATTCTCCACATTACAAAATACTTCTTAGCTTTATCATTAAATCCACAACACTGGGCATTAAATCTAATAGCATTATATTTTTATTGTTTTTTTCGTTAAGAAAATTGGGTGAAAAAACTATCTTAAGCAAAATTTCTTTTTTTGAACAGATATCAAGTAAGATTTCTTTGTTTAATCTGTAGGATTCTTTTACAAGTCTTTTTATCCTGTTTCTCCATACAGCAATTCCTAATTTTTTACTAACCGCAACCGCAATGCGAACCCCTTTGTTTTTATCTTCTTTTTCAATGATATAAACAGCCTTAATTAACTTGCTTGATGAATAAAGCGTTTTGCCCGAACTAAAAATTTTATCAAAGTCTTTTTTGCTTTTTATTCTTTCTTTAGCAGAAAGGCCATAACGTTTCAAAGGGACTATTTCTCATCACTTACTGTTAGTTTTTTTCTACCTTTAGCCCGTCTTCGCGCAAGTACTCTTCTACCGTTTTTAGATTTCATTCTTTCTCGGAATCCGTGCTTATTTTTTCTTTTCCTATTACTCGGCTGGAAAGTCCGTTTCATTTTTAACTCCTTTAATCAAAAAGATTACAAATTTAATTAATAATGGCTAAATTTACAACATAATAATTTCTATTTAAGTGTATCGATTTGTACTAAATTCATCTATTAGAAGCAGGAAAAATATTTTTATTTTTTTTAAGAATTAATTTGCACTACAAAGATTTAGTTCCTATTTTTTGCTCGGGATAGGTGACAAAAAATAGTGTGAATATATTGTGGATAACTATTTTCCGTGAAAATGTTTCACAATTAAAACTCTCCCCCAAAACTTTCTTTGAATTATATTTTTTGTGAATAATTTAAAAAGAAATGTCTAAGTGATTGAATAATAAGCAATTACCGGGCGATATTTAATGTTGGCAAGATGTTGATAACCTTTTTGGAGCTTATTAATTAACTAAAAAACACAATATTTTAATAATTTTTTAAATTTTCTAATGTTGATAAGTTAGTATGAAAGATTCTCTTTTTGCTGAAAAACAATCTGTGCACGAACCGGTTTTTGCCTGGAGAGAGTGCCTAAAAACCATAAAAGAAAACGTAACTCTAATGACATATAATACCTGGTTTGTACCGATTAAACCGGTAGGACTGGAAAAATCCACTTTAAAAGTTCAATTACCAAGTCAATTTTTCTGGGAGTGGATTGATGAACATTATAATACGTTGATAAACAAGACTATTCATGAAGTACTTGGTGTTGACGCAAAGCTTGCTTATGTAATTTCGGAGGAGAAAGAGGTTGAAGAAAAAGATTCTTCTCAAGAAACCGAATTACCATCAACTCAGCAAAACTCAATAGTTACTGGAAAGCCGCAGCAAGAATTCGAATCTTATCTTAATCCGAGATATACTTTTGATAACTTTATTAAAGGAGAGGGAAATCAATTAGCCAGGGCTGCTGCCGGAGCGATTAGTGATAATCCGGGAGGAACTTCATTTAATCCTTTATTTGTGTACGGCGGAGTCGGTTTGGGGAAAACTCATTTAATTCAGGCAATCGGGAATAAAATACTTCAAAACTTCCCTGAGAAAAGAGTTATCTATCTTTCTTCGGATATTTTTACTGTGGAATTTGTTGAGGCAATTCAATCTAATACTGTTAACGAATTTTCCGGCTTTTATAGAAAAATGGATGTGCTAATAATTGATGATATCCAGTTCTTAATAGGGAAAGAAAAAACACAGGATTTGTTTTTCCATATTTTTAATACACTTCATCAGTCAAGAAAGCAAATAATTCTTTCGAGTGACAAACCCCCGAAAGATTTGAAGGGACTGGATGAAAGATTAATTTCCAGGTTTCAATGGGGATTAACAGCCGATATTCAGCCGCCTGATCTTGAGACAAGGATAGCCATTTTAAAACGAAAATCAGAAGATTACGGAATGGCAGTATCTAATGAAATTCTTGAGTATATAGCAAATAATATTACTTCAAATATAAGAGAACTGGAAGGCTGTTTGATTAAATTGCTTGCCAACGCATCCTTAAGCTCAAAAGATATTAATCTCGATTTAGCAAAGAAAACAGTAAAAGAAATTGCAACGGATAGAAAAGTAAATATAAATATTGAAAGCATAACTAAAGTCGTTTGCGAATATTTTAAGATTGATGAAAATAAAATACGCGATAAAACAAGAAAAAAAGAGATTGTTACAGCTAGGCAGATTGCAATGTATCTTTCCAAGGATATGACAAAATCTTCTTTAAAAACTATCGGTCTTCATTTCGGCGGAAGGGATCATTCTACCGTTATTCATGCATACACTGCAATTGAAAACTTAAAAAATACGGATAAACAGCTGAAGGAAACAATAGATACTTTAAGGAACACAATAGAGTTAACATGTTCATAAGGAAATATTTAAAATTTAAATCTTTGATTGTAATTTCAAATCCCCTTTTATAAAAAGTCATATATCACTGCTAAATTGAAATTAAACCGTTCAATACCAGTCATAAAAAAGTTCCATAAAATTTTAATGGTTACTTTGTTAGTAAGCATGTAATTTTTCAATTTAATAGGGAATTAATAGGATTATCAAAAAATTAAAATAAATTTGTATATTGAAGACGGATTTTTAATTTATATATCTACTTATAATTAAAATGAAATACGGGCAAAGAAAAACGGGGTACTTCCAAAATTTTCAAATTATTAAAAACTTCTTTATTTAAGCAATTATAATTATTATAAAAGTTGTTAAAAGGGAATTCTTAGAACACTTGTTAAAAAAAATAACTATACAATAATAATTTTATGTTGAAGACAGAAATAAAATATGGAATTATTACAGGATTTATAATTTGTCTTTGGCATTTAACGGAATTTTTGTTGGGTTTCCATTCAAATAAAATGTATATAGGTGAGTATACAACGTATTTTGTGGTTATTATCCCGTTTGTAACTCTTTATCTGGGAATTAAAGAAAAGAGAGATATAGTACATGGAGGTTATATTTCTTTGGGCTATGGAATAAGAGTGGGATTGATGATCTCACTTATTGCATCAATAATATTTGCGTTTTATCTGGTACTTTATTTTAATTTAATTAATCCCAAATATTTCGATCTTAGTATTGCATATCAAAGGGGGAAAATATTAACAAGGGAGAAAACAGGAGAGAAGCTCAATTCGGAAATGGAGCAACTAAAATTTATGTTTAATTATATCAATCAATTATTATTTGGTATTCTCGGCCTGGTAACCAGCGGATTTATAATTTCTTTTACACTTTCAATGATGTTGAAGAAAAATCACAATAGAATATTAATTATTTAAGTAGGAGGATAAATATTATGGTAAGCAGGAAAAGCGTAAATGATTTCCTTTCATTGAAAAAACTTGCCATAGTCGGTGTATCAAGAAACGCAAAGAAATTCGGAAATGTTGTATTTGAGGAGTTGAAAAGTAAAGGATATGAAGTATTTCCGGTTAATCCTAACATGACTAAATACAATGGCGAAACGTGTTATCCGGAATTAAAGATATTAAATGGAAAAGTAGAGGGAGCTGTTCTTGTGGTACCTCCGAGTCAATCAGAAAATTTAGTAAAGGAAGCAGAATCTATTGGAATTAGGAATATCTGGTTACAACAAGGGGCCGAGACGGAAACTGCGATATCATATTGTAAAGAAAAAAATATTAACGTTGTTTACAGGGAATGTATCTTAATGTTTGCAGAACCTGCTGCTTTTTTCCATAAAACCCATAGGTTTGTAAACAAAGTGTTCGGAAAACTTCCTCAATAATCTCTTTCTTATTGTTTTAACAGGACTACATAAAAGTGCGGCTTTTTGTTTTTTGAGGTTTTATTGCAATCTAACCGGCAATATTAGAGTATTTTATTTTAAAAATCGTTTTTAATGTTAAAGAAATTTATTGAAAAATAAATATCTTACAGTATTTTAGTAATAAGAATTTATTTATTTTCTAATAATTAATTATTAAAGAATGAATTCTTTCGAATGGAGTAACGAACTTAGATTTATTGTTGCTTTGGCGCTCGGTTTTCTTATAGGATTGGAAAGGGAAAGTGCAATTACCGAGCATAAAGGTAAAATTTTTGCCGGAGTCCGGACTTATACAATAATAAGCTTGCTTGGTTTTGGATGCGGCTGGTTATTCCGCATAAATGTAACTATGGCAATTCCCGTTGGAATGATTTCTATTGCCGCACTTGTTGTAATGGAATATTTAGGTAAACTTAAAGAAGGGAGGGTCGGATGGACAAGTGAAGTTTCAGCACTTCTTACATTTGTAATTGGTGCATTATCATTACTTGCGGATGTATGGGTTGCTTTGGCTCTTGGTATTACAACGACATTTCTTCTTTCTGAAAAAGCTGAACTTGAAAATTATGTAGAGAAGTTAAATAAATCCGAGTTTCTAGCCGTTTTAAAATTTTTAATTGTTACATTAATTATCCTCCCTGCACTTCCCGATAAAGATTACACGCAATTTAATTTAAACCCAACGCACATTTGGCAGATCGTAATAATGGTTTCGACAATCGGGTTTGTCGGTTATTTCCTGATGAAAAAATTCGGCGGTAAAGTCGGTTTATGGGTTTCGGGATTGATGGGGGGAATGGTTTCGAGCACCGCAGTTAGTATTGCCGTAGGGAGGATTGCAAAAAATAATCCTGAGCAGGGGGCCAATGCATTGCAAGCATCAATACTAGCAAGCAGTATAATGTACTTAAGAATCCTTGTTATTATCTGGATAATTAATCCTGGTATTATTCATGAATTATGGTGGAAATTTGTAATCCTGACAATAATAGGTATTATTATTGCTTTTACAATTAAACCTGCCGCTCAAAAACCCGGTCAACACCAGGTATCAACAATACAAAATCCTTTTGAAATTAAACCCGCAATAATCTTTGCAATACTTTTTGTTGTGCTTTCAATAATTACAGTTTTAGTAAAAAAGTTTTTGGGAAATGCCGGCCTCATAATTCTTTCCGCAGTAGTGGGAGTAACGGATATTGATCCTTTTATTTTATCTTTAGTTCGGCAGTCGCAGCCTATAGAACATATAATCATATCAGCTATAATTGTAGCAATGATGAGCAACACGATTATAAAAGCTATTTATTTTGCAGCCCAAGCTAAACAAGAACAAAAAAAGACATATTTGCTATTCGGAATTTGGGCATTGCTGCACATACCGGTTATACTTCTCTAGAAAAAAAAATTACAAGTCATTTGTATAAAATCCTAATTATGAATTTTGCTTTAATTCTATATAAAATTATGCCTGCTTGATAGGGAAGGGCGGATTAAGGAGAGAGATAAATAAATTTTTTGCGAAATTTGAAATGGTAATTAAAATCTCTAAGTATATGCTTTATAAGAAAATATAGATAACTTAAAATTTCGGAATATTTATTCATAAAAAAAGTTCTTTTCTATTACAAAAATATTATTTAGATTCCGTTAAATTAATTAGCTAATAACAATTCAATTCGGGAACAAATTAGCGGGGAGGTGTTATGAACAGGGCAATTAAGATTGAGCATTGGGCTGATCAGCATCATCCTAAATGGCTTGAATATTTAAGGATTTTACTCGGATTAATTCTAATAGTAAAGGGGATAGCGTATGTTGCTAATAAGGAGCAGGTTATTAATATTATTGAGAGCAGCAAATATTGGGTAGTACATTATGCGATTGCTCATTATGTTATTGGCGGTTATATTACCTGTGGACTGGCAATAGCTTTCGGGCTTTTTACTAGAGTTGCTGTAATATTTGAACTGCCTGCGCTCCTTGGCTCAATAATCTTTTTGGATTTACATAAAAATCTTTTAGCCATTAATTCACAAATATTATATTCAATTTTAATTTTTGCTTTACTTCTATTCTTTTTACTTTACGGTCCCGGTACACTTTCATTAGATTATTATATACAGAAGCATACAGATAAAAATTACAGTCTCCGATGATATTATTTGTTTTGAATCGAGAATCAAAGTTAATGCATTAAGAAAGTTTTTTATTAAAGTTTTATGTGCAGGTAACAAATTTTTTCTGAGTTAAAAGGGTGTGCTTTATCATATCTTCCTCACTTTTACTTTTATATATTATAAAAATAATAATATGATTAAATAACTATATGTTTTTAGAATTGAGCAAGGAGGAAATATGAATGCGGTCGCAAGTGTAGAAGATTGGGCGGATCACCACCACCCGGTATGGATTGACTATTTGAGGATCATCTTAGGTCTTATTATTATTGTTAGATGCTTTTCGTTTGCAGAAAACCAGGCTGTTGTCACCAATTTCTTGTTAAATCACCGACTGGAATATTTAACATTTATGGGTTCTCAATACCTGATACTCATAGGAATCGGAGGAGGAATATTAATTACATTCGGTGTACTAACGCGTTTTGCATCTTTAATAAATCTCCCAATAGCTATCGGATCATTGTTTTTTGTAAATAAATCCGGCGGACTTGCGTTTCTCAATTCCGATGTTTTTATATCTTTACTTATTCTGATATTTTTATTGTTATTTATCGTATTCGGTTCTGGTACGTTTTCATTTGACAGTTATTTTGAAACACATGACGATGTATAAAATATAGATTTGATACGTCTAAATTACAGTAAAAATATTTGCTGTAAACGATGTATAAAATAATTTTTATAGTGTTAGTTTTATTTTTTCTATCTTTTACCGAGGCTTATTCACAGAATATACCGAAAGAAAAGACTGCAAAAATAGATACAGTTCAGAAGTATTTTAGCAATCCGTTATTGAATAAAGTAAAACAAGAAACTTTTTTCCCAAATAAATTTCCGCTAATTTATAATAATAGCTATAATACAAATCTTGATTCTTTAAAATTAAATCCCAAAATAAAATTAAGTAATATGAAGATTGTTCCCAATCCACTGGCGAATTTTAATAAAAATCTTCACTCTTATTTTTCATATTATTCTAAAAATTTACCTGATTATAACCTTGGAGTTGTCGGCAAATATTTTTCATATTTGAAAAATATGTTTGCACTCTATTTGGCAATACTTTCTGTGATGTAGCCAATATTTTAGAGATCACAAAATTAGAAATAATTTTAATACTACCATTTGTCAAAGAGTTTTCTAAAAATGATCTCCGCTTTTTACTTGTGACTAATCCTTTGAATAATTTATTTAATAATTCTTAGCGTTTTTATTGCATCTTTTTGATGATTATTTTTGTTGAAATGAATTTATGATAAAACTTGTAAAATTATTTTGACAAAATTAAATTTAAGAAAAGTAAGAGCCGTAAGATATGTAACCCCGCTACGCGAAGGAGGATCGTTGCCGGCAATTGTTGAAGCTGACGATGACGGAATATATGTACTTAAATTCCGCGGTGCAGGCCAGGGAACAAAAGCACTTATAGCTGAATTAATTTCAGGTGAAATAGCGCGTGCAATTGGACTTTTGGTGCCGGAAATTGTTTTTGTTGAGCTTGATGCCGGACTGGCTCGTACTGAGGCTGATCCTGAAATAAGTGATTTAATTAAAAACAGCGTCGGATTAAACTTTGCGCTTGACTTTCTTCCGGGCTCGGTAATGTTTAATCCGGTTGTAGATACGCCGGATGAACACCTTGCTTCTTTAATCGTTTGCTTTGATGCTTTTATATCCAACGTTGATCGTACAATCCGTAATACAAATATGCTGATGTGGCACCGCAGACTTTGGCTTATTGATCACGGCGCCTCGCTTTATTTTCATCATACCTGGGAAAATTACCTGGAAAAAAGTCGTGAGCCGTTTAAGCTAATAAAAAATCATGTGTTGTTAAATTCTGCAAAAAGTTTAAAACAAGCAGACGAAGAAATATCTTCTAAGCTTACGAACGAAGTGATAGAAAATATTACTGATACAATTCCGGATGAATGGTTAAACGAAGATCAAAAATTTAAAAACCCGGAAGAAAATAGGAACGCATACTTCAATTATTTAATAAAGCGGAAAGAAGAGCCGCATTTATTTATAGAGGAGGCAGTACGTGAGCAATAATTATTTTTATGATTATGTTGTTATACGTGTTGTTCCCAAAGTTGAAAGGGAGGAATTTATTAACGCTGGAGTTATACTTTTTTGCAAAGAAAAAAAATTCCTTAGATCTCTAATTGAACTAGACGAGGATAAATTGAAATTATTAAATAAAGATATCGATATCGATATGGTTAAATCACATCTTAAAGCAATTGAAGACATATCTGCGGGTAAAGAAAATGCCGGTTCGATAAGTAAACTTTCACGAGCCGAACGTTTTCAATGGCTGGCATCACCTAAAAGTACGATTATACAAACATCAGCTGTGCATTCGGGATATTGTACAGACCCATCAGAAACTCTTGAGCATCTTGTAAAAGTTATGATAAAATAAATTCTTATAATTTTAGTTACTCGCAGCATTTAATGTAAAAGAGACCTCTGTTCCTTTCCCCTTTTCGCTTTTTACTTTGATTACTCCGCCATGCTTTTCAATTATTTCTTTGCATAAGATTAGCCCCAGCCCCGTTCCCTTTTCATCTGAAGTTCCTCTTGTTGAATAGTGAATATCTATTTTAAAAAGCTTATCAATATCTTCAGAAGGAATTCCTATGCCATTATCGGATACAATTACTTCAACTTTGCCGTTTCTTTGCTCGGAAGTAATATTAACAACTCCATCCTTATTCGAAAATTTTATGCTGTTCGATATTAAATTCCTAAGAACAAGTTGAAGCATATTAAGATCGGCATTTACAAAAACATTTTTATCAATTTCATTTTTTATATTTATTTCCTTTTGAGAAGCGGAAAGTGATAATGCGTCTATGGTATTATTTAATTCACCGGATAAGTGAATATTATCAAACTCTAATTTATAATTTTCACTCTGCAATCTCGACCAATCCAGCAGATCATTTAATAATTCATATTGTTTTTTAAGCGAATTATGAATATCCATATTAAATTGTTTTATTTCTTCATTACTCATGTTATCAATATCTATTGAAAGGCTCTCGGAAAAAGCAAGTAAAATATGAAAAGGCCCTCTAAGGTCATGCGCTATTATTGAAAAGAACCTGTCTTTTGTCGCATTAAGCTCTTTTAATTTTTGGTTTAATTCATTCAACTGTTTATTTATTTTCTTTTTATTAATGTAGCTAAATACAACAAGGACGACGATAATTAATCCCAGCACTAAGGAAATTGTAAGCCATCTGATAAATATATTCTGCTTTGCGATTTCGGTTTCCTGCTGTTCTTTTATAATTTGAATTTTATAATCAAATTCTGCTTTGGCCAGCTTCTTTACTTTATCTGAAATTTTTAAACTGTCGGTTGCAGTCTTATATATTTTTAAATAATAATAAGCTTTTTTGTAATCTTTTAAATTACCATAAATTGACTGTAATACATTTGCAGCTTTTGCAGTATTTCCCAGAGAATTAATTATCAAGCTGTTGTTTAAAGCAGCAAGAGCGTGATTAACGGCTAAATCATTTTTACCTTCAATTTTATAAATTGAAGCTAATCCGTTCTCTGCTTGTGCAATTCCGTTTTTTTCATCCATTCCTTCATATAATATTCCGGCTTTTCCATAGTTATCCGCTGCCTCTATATAATTATTCAGCTTCATATAAGTATCCGCCAGATTTAGATATATATCTGCTTCGGATTTTTTGTTACCAATCTCTTTGTTTATTTTTAATGCATCATTTAAATAATCAAAAGCAGTATCATATTTTGTTTCCTTGCTGTATATATCCCCGATATTACCCTTAATGACTGCAATTTCTTTTCTATTATTATTTCTGGTTCTTATAGCCAAAGCTTTATTTAAATATTTCAAAGCTGTTTCATAATCTCCCAATGCAAGGTACACTAAAGAAACGTTGTTATAAGAAATAGCTATTCTATATTCATCACCAATCTCTTCCCGCATCTTCATTGCCTTTAGGTGATATGAAATTGAAGCTAAATAATCATCCTGGTAATATTTTATTACTCCCATTACATTAAGAGAAGTAGCTATCCCGCTTTTATCCTCAATTTCCTTCCGGATTTTAAGAGCTTTCTGTGTATACTCTATAGCTTTTGAATTATCCGAATTAATATAGCAGTATCCGATGCTTCCATAACAGCTTGCCAGCCCCTTTTTGTCACCAATTTTTTCAGCCAGCTCTGCGCCTTTGTGTGCAAACTTAATAGCAGTTTCGGTATTTATATACAGATAGATATCAGCCAGCCTATCCAATGTCTCAACTTTTTTCTCTCCGTTAATGTTAGCCAGTTGTTTTTCAAGGCTATCTGCAAGACCCTGTTGCGCTTTAATATTGATAACAATAGAAAATGCTAATAAGGATATTATTTTTAATTTGCTTTTCATTATTAATTATTGGTGCTTTTTAAATAAATTAACTGCACTAATTTATTATCGACAAAATTGTTTACAAAATTAAGTTAATAATTAGTCTAATAATCCACTATAGCAAAATTAAAGACAATATTTATCAACGGTGAAATTTGTAGTGGGAATATAATTTCCATTTTTATTTCCTTTGTTTATGTAGTGCTTACTTAATTATTCTTTACAAACTCATCAAAGTATTTACACTCTTCTATTACCTGCTGATAATACTTTGTGTCCGAATATTTATTTTCTAATGTTCTGAAATAGTTCCGGTATTTATTTTTTATTTCAAAATATTTTTGAGGATTGTGAGTCAGCATTTTATAATCGTATGCTTTTACATAAAATTCATTTTGTTCGCACTTGCTTGCCATAAAGCAGCACTTGGCGGCTAACTCTTTATCCTTAGAAGCATTCATAGCCTTCACATAATATTCCTGCGCAATGGAGCAGTCGTAATATTGCTTTGGTTCTGTTGTATCCGTTTTAAATACCCATCCGGGAAAAGCTCTGTCATAAGCAACTGCCTGCCATGAATTTCCGAAAAATGTAATGTTGTAATAGCCGTTGGCTAAGAGAAAATAATATTTTGCACTATTTGCGGTATCGGTCTCCGCAAGCTTTTTAAGCTCTATCATTCTTTCGGCAAATGTTTTTTTGTTGTAAGTTTTTTCTTTAGTCGCCTTGTAATCGCAGTCGTGACAATCGATAATATGAATTACAAAAGGATCGGCAGGAAGATTTTTAAGGGTAAACGGCTGCCTCGCAGCTTGAAGTTTCGAATTGTTTGAAAGAATTTTAATTGCCGTCTTAAAATTATAATGCATTAAATATTTTGTGGCAATCATCTCTCTAATTTGACCTGACGTAAAAACGTAGTTAACCACAAGAAACCTATCGAATGGCGTTAGATTCTTAGCAGTTAAAAAATTATAAATCTTTTGCAGCGGCTCTTGATAAAAATCTCTTCTTATATCGTATCCGAATGCCGAGGTATTATTAAACTGGTCGCTAGACTTTACAATTGTTCCAGTGCAAAGCTCCGCTTTAATTGTATCGTGCTGT
>JBJKQE010000130.1:0-10789 GCA_046705645.1 Ignavibacteriaceae bacterium
TTTATGGATCCCATTGATAAAAAAGGAAAGTTTAAATTATTATTAAAAGTATCGGGTAGAACTTTTGAATATACAATGACCCATCATTTATTTGATGTTGTCGGATGGGACGGGTTTTTATATCCGTATTCTTTTAATATAAAGGAATATGCACCAAAGGTAGGAAAGCTTCATTTACCGCCGCCGATTCACCTGGCATTTATAACCGAGCATTTTGTAGTTTGTAATTTTGTGCCGAGACTTTTTGATTTTCATCCTGATTCTATTCCTGCTCCATATTATCATTCAAATGTTGACAGCGATGAGATGATCTATTATGTATTCGGTGATTTTATGTCGAGAAAAGGTGTAAAAGAAGGTTCGATAACACTGCATCCAATGGGAATACCGCATGGTCCCCAGCCTGGTAAAACAGAAGCTTCCATCGGTAAGAAATCAACTGACGAATATGCAATTATGATAGATAATTTTTCTTCAATTCATGTAACAAAAAATGTTCAAGAAACAATGGATGCAGGTTATTCTCAATCCTGGCTGGAATGAAAAATTGTTTAAGTGATATTTTCTAATACTATAATTATTCAATTAAAATACTATAAAATCAATGATTAAAATTCCGAAACATGTGCAGAACTTAAAACCATATAAAGCGGGCAAACCAATTGAAGAACTTGCGCGTGAAAAAGGTTTAAATAAAATAGTTAAACTTGCTTCAAATGAAAATCCTTTAGGACCTTCACCGAAAGCAATAACAGCAATGCAAAATTTCAGTAGACAGCTTCATCGATATCCGAATCCTACGGGTTATAAGCTTGTAAATGCAATTGCAAAAAAATATAACAAAAAACCGGAACAAATTATTACCGGCAGCGGATCAGATTCTTTAATTCAATATATAATTTCCGCATTTAGTGAAGAAGGCGACCAACTTTTAACTTCGGAAGGTACATTTATCGGCTGGTATGTAAATTCTGATAAGTATAACCGGAATACGATCAATATTCCATTGAAGGATTATCACTTTGATTTAAAAGAAATTGCTGCGAATATTTCCGATAAAACAAAAATTATTTATCTCGCAAATCCGAATAATCCTACCGGAACGATGTTCACTAAAAGTGAATTTGAAGACTTTATCAAATATGTTCCGGATAATGTACTTGTTATTTTAGATGAAGCATATACAATTTATGCAGAGGATAACCCGGATTATCCTAATGGATTCAATTATGATTTTGAAAATTTAATCGTCCTAAGAACATTATCCAAAGCATACGGACTAGCGGGATTGAGAGTCGGCTTGGCTTACGGTCCTGCCTATTTAATTCAAACTTTATATAAAGTTAAACTGCCGTTTGAACCAAACCTGCTGGCTCAGGAGGCCGCAATTTCTGCTTTTGAAGATGAAGATTTTTTAAAACAAACAGTGGAATTAAATAAACGTTCGCTGTCAAAAATGAAGAATAAATTTAATGAACTGGGAATTTCTTACATACCTACTTCTGCTAATTTCTTTTTACTGCTTTTCCCAACCGAGGAATTTGCTTCCGAGTTTAGTGCAGAATGTCTTAATAAAGGATTGATTCTTCGTCATGTTAAGTCTTTTGGAATTCCGAGCGGGATAAGAATTAATTCCGGTACGGATGAAGAAACGGATTTTGCGCTTAATGTAATTGAAATAGTCTATGAAAGCTTATCCCATAAATTTAAATTGAAAATTGAACATTAATAATTCAAATTCGAAAAGGATTTGATAAATAAAAAATTAATGAATAAGTAATTATGAAATTTGTAACTTTTTTATCGGGAGAATCTGAAAGGCTGGGGCTTTTGGTTGAAGATAAAATTTATGATCTTCAAAAAAGTGCTGAGGAAATTAAAATCTCGCTGCCGTCTAATATTAATATTTTGCTTAACGGCGGTGATGAAAGTATGAAGGAAGCCGATATAGTTTTTAAAGCGATCAATGAGAATAAAATCAAAAAATTCTTAAATGCAGATAAAGTTAAGCTGCTTGCACCTGTTCCTCATCCGCGTTCATGCAGAGATGCTTATGCATTCCGGCAGCATGTTGCTACAGCAAGAAGAAACCGCGGCGTAGAAATGATTCCCGAGTTTGATCAATTTCCGGTGTTCTACTTTACAAACCACAATGCAATATTCGGAGAGGGAGATATCATTGTGGAGAAAGATCATTTGAATAAACTGGATTTTGAACTAGAAGCTGCTATAGTAATAGGGAAGAGAGGGAAAAATATCAGCGCTGAGGAAGCTGATAATTATATTGCCGGGTACATGGTTATGAATGATCTTTCTGCAAGGCATCTTCAGATGGAAGAGATGATATTAAATCTCGGTCCTGCAAAAGGTAAAGATTTTGCGACGGTCATCGGACCCTGGCTTGTTACAAAAGATGAGCTAGAAAAAAGTAAAATCGATACTCAGAAAGGAGAGAAATTCGATCTGCGAATGACTGCTTACCACAATGGAAATCTTATTTCTGACGGAAACCTTAAAGATATGAACTGGACTTTTGCAGAGATTATCGAAAGAGTTTCTTACGGAGTTGAAATATTCCCCGGTGATATAATTGGTTCAGGAACTGTCGGAACAGGGTGCTACCTGGAATTAAATGGTACGCATGCTTTGGAAGCAAAAAAAAGAGATGAAGAATTTTCACCTGTCTGGCTTGGAGAGGGAGATATTATTGAACTTGAGATTGAGGGACTCGGAAGATTGAAAAATAAAATACTAAGTTCAAAAAACAATCATTCAATTTTAGCTAAGAAAAAATAAATTATGTTTCATTACGAACCTAAAGATTTAGAAGTAAAAGATGTTCATAGATTATTGATTGGGGGAGTAGGACCGAGGCCGATCGCTTTAGTTTCGACTTTATCAAAAGACGGAATTCCGAATCTTACTCCTTTTTCTTTCTTCAATGTTTTTGGAGCTAATCCTCCAATACTTGCATTTTCACCTTCTAGAAGGGGACGAAATGCAACTTTGAAGGACACTTATTACAACCTTGTTGATACCAAAGAGTGCGTTGTTCAAGCTGTTACTTATTCAATGGTTGATCAAATTAATTTGGCATCGTCCGAATATCCGCCCGAAGTTGATGAATTTATAAAGAGCGGACTCACTCCAATAGAATCGGATCTGATAAAGCCTAAAAGGGTTAAAGAATCTCCCTTCCAGATGGAATGTAAATTAATAGAGATGAAAAGTTTCGGTACCGGAGGTGCCTCTGCCAATTTGGCTATTTGCCAGGTCGTGAAATTTCATGTTGCAGAAGACATTTTTAAGAATGGTTTTATAGAACCGGAGCTGATTGATCTAGCAGGAAGAATGTCAAAGAATTATTATTGCAGAGCAAGCGGGGATTCTGTTTTTGAACTTGAAAGAGCGGAACAGAAAAAATGTATCGGCTACGATATGCTGCCGGATTTTATAAAAAGTTCCAATGTATACACCGCAAATAATTTAGGAAGATTCGGGACTGCTGAGAAAATCCCGTCCAAGGATGAAGTAACTAAATTTATTGATGAAATTGAAAAGAAAGATATTCCCGGATTTGAATTTTCCGAAGAAGCATTTTACAGGTATCAAAGGCAGAATGATCATGTGCTGATGCTGAAAGCAGCAATAAATTTAATTAGAACCCTGCATCCAAAGAGAAAATATTTTATTGAGCTTTCTGCAAATTGCGCAATAGAAAAAAGAGAAACTGATTTTGCCTGGTAGACTGCTATATTTGCCGGAAGTCTACAAAAGAATAAAAATTAATTTCATTAAAAGACTAAGCTATTTTTTTGCCTGCCATGGGACCGGGTTTCAGAGAATGAATCTCAGAAATATTAATTACTGCAACTGCTATAGGTTTAGGCCTGCCTAATTTAATTGAAGCTGCCGCAGCAGTATCATAAAGTTCTCCGCTTTCCTGTAAAGATGCATTTCCTACAAACCTGAATCCGTCAACAATTTCGCGGTTAACTACCGCAACAGACACTTTTGAACCTCTTTTAATATTAGCATAAGTAGCACCGCCCGTTCCTTCGGTAAATATTAAAGATTCGTCTGAAAGTACGCGTGTCGAACGTTTAGGAGCAACGTTTGGCGTGCCGTCTGCATTTACAGTACCGATAAAACATTGCTGTGCCGCAACCATATCTTTCATTTCCTGCGTTAATCTGGCCATTTTATCCTCCATAAAAGTAAAAAGTAATTAAACAAAAATATACATTTGCATAATTTTTATCTACAGCGGAATTTTGTAGGAAAATATTTTTGTGCATTTAATAAAAAATATTCCTAAGTTAAGCAGAAAATAATTAGCCGCGATTTTA
This sequence comes from Ignavibacteriaceae bacterium, assembly GCA_046705645.1. Lineage (GTDB taxonomy): Bacteria > Bacteroidota > Ignavibacteria > Ignavibacteriales > Ignavibacteriaceae > FEN-1297. Next base: position 4,350 of record JBJKQE010000130.1, read on the forward strand.
ATTGGCGGGGATATGGGAACTACATTAATACATAGACGGGGCCAAATCATAGCGAACCAAAATTTATCGAATATATTTAATATTGAATGCAGATATAAGCTACTGAATATATAATGGAAATTTACATTATAATAGAAAATAAATTTTTGAAATTAACATGAATATTAAAATGCTTTTGTTTTTAATATTGTCTATTAACGTTTTGTGCCTTGGGAATGTAATAAAAGATTCTACCGAAGTAAATGATACTACAGCGACATCAAATTACATCATTTTAAAATATTGCGATAAATTAACAATTGAAGACTATAATCATTTATTAGATAGTCTTAAACAATATCATACTACTAATTATTTAAGATTAAGATTAGCTTATACAAAAACGAAAGATTATAATCCATATTCAGTAGATGAGAGCGAATTGTTTGATACTATTTACACTAAAATAAATTCTTTAAAATTCGAAGATGCAGCCGAAATCATAAAAACAATACTTAATAAAGATTATGTGAACATTAGAGCGCATTTAATAAGCGGCTTCATATATAAAAAATTAAATGATTCTTTGGAGTCAAACTATCACTATTCTGTTTATGACGGTCTTATAAGATCAATTTTGGAAAGCGGTGACGGCAAAACAACTAACACGGCATTTATTGTAATAAGTACAAAAGAAGAGTATGAATTGTTAAAAGCGTTGGGCTTTTCCAGTAATGAGCAAATGCTGGTGGCTAATGAAGGGCATAGTTTCGATGAATTTAAAGCTGTTAAAACAAATACTAAGGAGAAATATGAATTTTATTTCAATATAGATATCCCTTTTAGGCGGTTGTCAGAAGAATTAAAAGGTAATAAATCAAAGTAACAACCAGATAAAATTTAACCTGTTATATAACTAAATTAAAGAACGCAAAATGAAAAATGTTTTAATATATCCGCTGTTTTTAGTATTGGGATTATTATCCTTTTCGTGTTCTAATTCAAATGATAATGCAGTCTCTCCAGTTTACAATGTTTTTCAGACACCGGTTGTTACAGGTTTACTAATTACAAATATGTATTCGCCTGAGGTAATTGCTGTATGGGGAAATCCTGCTGATGCCGTTCAAGTAAATTCAAATATTTATTCAATTTCAAACAAAAACCATGAGAAGGTATCTAATTCAAAACTAAAGGAGCTTTTAAAGACAAATAATATTCCAGGTCCTTATTCTTTTTTATATGTCCCTTATCCAAACCCGAATGATGGTGCTACTGTAATTCAATTTGTTTTACCGGAAGCATCTAAAGTGAGCCTCTGGATAGTTCAAGCCAGATTCGTTGGTGATCAGAATACCGATCTTAGTTCATCCAACGGAGGTGTTTTTATTTCTTCATCCATAAGTCCAATTAGAGAATTATACAAGAATAAAACACTGAACGCAGGACAATATAGAGTAAATTGGGATGGGAAGGATAATAACGGCAATCCTGTAGCAAGCGGATTTTTCAGAGTCTTTTTCTCTGCAGGTAAATATTCAGCATTTAGGGATATATTTTTGTATAGATCTTTTAATGATGTTCCGCCAAATCTTTTGAAACTAATTCGTCCGGAAAATCCATAATATAAGAAGGGATCTTTATGAAACTCAATAAAAATTTAAGCATAGTTTTTTTATTTATTGCATTTTCAGTACTTGTATATGGCCAGGAACAAAATGCTACAAGAATTGGTATTTCAACAATCATACAAGGCAGCCAAATTGATTTGCTGGTACCAATAAAAACTGAAAGTTTTTCAATAGCTCCATCTTTCGGACTGCTCTGGGCACAGGATGGCGGAACTGATATTCATTTGGGAATAATTCCTCGTTTTTATTTAACACATGGAAAAGCTAAACCATATCTTGGAGGTCGTGTTGGAATTTTAATTTATTCACCAAACCAAGGCAGTACTACAACAGATTATCTTATTGGACTTTCAGGCGGAGGGGAATATTTTCTGAATGAACACTTCAGTTTTGGTGTAGAAGCACAATTAAATTTAACCATATCGGACTCAAATTCCTTAAGGTTCGGTAACCCGGGGAAAGATAATTTAAATACCGCCTCGGCTGTTTTCGTTTCATATTATTTTTAAACTAAGTGTAAAATTGAAAACATTAAACTCAAAAATTTAGGAGGAAAAACTGGATACCACTAAAAGATTCTCAGATAGAGTAGAAGCATATATAAAATACAGACCTTCTTACCCGGAGGAGATGATCAAATTTATTATTTCATTATTTGATAAGCCTGAGGAAAAAGTATGTGCCGATATTGGATCGGGAACCGGCATACTTTCTAAATTGTTAGTACCTCATTTTTCATTGGTTATTGGAGTAGAGCCTAATTTAGAAATGAGGAAAGCCGGGGAGAACCTTCTTTCAAGTTCAGATAACTTTCAGTCAAGTTCCGGAACGGCTGAATCAACAGGTATTATATCCGGTTCAACTGATTTAATAACTGCTGCACAAGCTTTTCATTGGTTCGATAAAATTAAATTTAAAATAGAGTGCAAAAGAATTCTAAAAGAGAAAGGTTTTGTAGCTTTGATTTGGAATAATAGATTACGCAATACTCCGTTTTTGGAAATCTATGATGAAGTACTGAAGAACTATTCTGTTGATTATAACGAGGTCAATCACCAAAACATTACGGAAAGTCAATTGGAAGAATTCTTTGGAGGAGAATTTCGGAAAAAAACATTTCAAAACCAACAAACATTTGATTACGAAGGAATGTTAGGCCGTTTAGATTCATCTTCTTACGCTCCCAAACCCGGGACAGCTAATTATGAAATTGTTCGTGAAAAGCTTACTAAAGCATTTCAAAAATATCGAAAATCAGATAGAATTTATTTCAATTATTCAACTGAACTATATTTGGGACAAATTATTTGATTCCATTTTATATGAATAAATTAATTACAACATAAAAATTAAAATCAGATCCGGGGAGTAATTATCATTAAATAATATTAATTATAGATTAAATAGTCTAATTATAACTAGTAAAAATTATATTTACTTACTAATTTTAAATAAATTCTAAAAGGAGAATTAAAATGGGGCGCATTTCCTATATAACAGTTTTAACATTTAGTATGATACTTATTTCCACAAACTTAATTATTGCACAAACCTTAAATTTGCAGGATATTCCAAGTGAAAAAATACAGCTAAAATTTAGTTATAATAAACCGTTTTATAAAAACCAATATGGTGTATCAATATCAACAAATGTTTTGGGGCTTGATTTCAATTTACCTGTAAGCTCAAAATTAAATATTATTTTAAATGTTCCTTATATCTTTTACAATTCTGAGTATAATATTTACTACTATAATTATTCTTATAATAAAAAAGGTTTCGGCAACATATTTTTAGGTGCACAAGCAAGAGCTTATTCCGATGAGAAGATAAAATCAATTTTGACTTTCGGAATTTACTTACCTACTGCAAGTGAAGATGCTGCCGGCAGCGGTATAGCTTCGGAATATTATTACTTATCTAAATACCTGCCTAATTCATTAGATTTATATTTTAATTATGCTTATCATCGAATTAATTCCGAAGGATTTAATTTTGGTATAGAAGCCGGTCCTAATATATTAATTCCAACGAAAACCGAAGGAAACAGAACTGAGTTTTTACTTCATTACGGTATTACCGCAGGTTATTGTATAAATAAATTTTTAGTTAGCGCTGAACTTCTCGGAGTAGTTATGATATCCGAAGATTTTCAGGACGCTGGTGACCGATTTGTTCACTTATTTGATTTGGGCGCTCAATGGGAAGGAAACAGAATATCTCCGAAAATATTTTACCTGATTTATTTGAGAGAAGAAATGAGAGATACAATTAGTGGAGTTCTTGGGATAGGTATTTCTGTAAATCTGGATAAATAATAATCCCGGCAGTTACCGCTTTAAGTTAAAAATATAAAAACGAAATGTGGAACACAAAATTTCTATTTTTAATTAAAATTTATTCTAATCTTGATTATTAAAGATATTTTATTCGGTTAACCAAATCATATAAATAAATAGAATTAATGATTATCTTACTATAAATATTCAAATATTTCAATTTTAAAATAACTATTTATTTCGGAGATATTTTTTTGAAAGAACCGATCTGGAAACCTTCAAAAGAAAGAATAGAAAATTCAAATATCACCGCTTATTTGAAGGAACTAAATAAAACTTCGGGAAAATCATTCGCTTCCTATAATGAGTTATATAATTGGTCTGTAAATAAAATTGAAGAATTTTGGGAATCTATTTGGAACCATTCCGGAATTATATATTCAAAAAAGTATCAAAGAGTCCTTTCCAAAAGAATTATGCCGGGAGCTAAATGGTTTGAAGGCGCAGAGCTTAACTTTGCCGAAAATCTTCTACGTTATAAAGATTCAAAAACTGCAATTATTAGTTCCAGAGAAGATTCACCTACATTTAGAATAAGTTATAGTGAATTACATGCCTTAGTAGCTTCCGTTTCCGAAGGATTAAAAAACTTAGGAGTTAAAAAAGGGGATAGAGTTGCTGGATTTATTACTAATATACCTGAAGCTGTTATTGCAATGCTTGCCGCTACAAGCATCGGTGCAATATGGTCTTCTTGCTCCCCGGATTTCGGCCTTCAAGGTGTTTTAGACAGATTTGGTCAAATTCAACCAAAAATTTTATTTGCAATAGAGGAATATCAATATAACGGCAAATTGATAGATTGCAGAGATAAAATAAAACAATTAATCGAAAATATTCCGGAATTAGAAAAAATAATCCTGGTTAGAAGATCCTTCGATTTTAAATCCTTGAATTATACTGAGAGTAAAGACTTTGATGAACAAGATAACTATTTATATTTTGAAGACTTACTAAAGTTTACTTCAGATAACTTAAAATTTGAACAATTGCCATTTAATCACCCGGTTTATATAATGTATTCTTCCGGAACAACAGGAACTCCAAAATGCATTGTTCATGGTGCAGGCGGCACACTTCTTCAGCATTATAAAGAATTGTTTTTACATACAAATTTAACAAGAAACGATACTATAATGTATTATACAACTTGCGGCTGGATGATGTGGAACTGGCTGGTAAGTTCGTTGTTTGTGGGAGCAAGCTTATTCCTGTATGATGGAAATCCTGCCTACCCCAATTTGAATGTTATCTGGAAGAAGATTGAAGAGGAAAATATAAATATTTTCGGAACCAGTCCAAAATTCTTAACAGCTTGTCAAAAATCAGGATTAATTGATTCAAAAAAATTTAACTTCTCTTCCCTTAAAACAATTCTTTCTACGGGTTCTCCTTTATCAGTTGAGAATTTTGAGTATGTATATAAAAATTTAAAGGAAGATATTCAACTTTCATCTATATCTGGCGGAACAGATATAATTTCTTGTTTTGTACTTGGTAATCCTATTTTACCGGTATATGCCGGGGAAATACAGTGCCGGGGATTGGGTATGAAAATAGAAGTGTTTGATGAAAATGGTAAATCAATAGTTGGTGAAAAAGGCGAATTGGTTTGTACCGAACCATTTCCCTCAATGCCTGTTTATTTTTGGAATGATCCTGAAGGGAAAAAATATAAATCAGCATATTTTGAATTTTACCCTGGCATATGGAGACACGGTGATTTTATAAAACTGACGGAAAATGAAAGCTTAATTATTTACGGAAGATCAGATGCAACATTGAATCCGGGTGGAGTTAGAATCGGGACCGCTGAAATTTACAGGATTGTAGAATCAATGGATGAAATTGTTGACAGTATTGTTATCGGACAAAAATGGAAAAACGATATTAGAATAGTTCTATTTGTCGTACTAAAAAAAGAATATTCTCTTTCAAAGGAATTAATCGATAAAATAAAAACAAATATTAAAAACTTTGCAACGGCTCGTCATGTACCTGCTAAATTAATTCAAATAACAGATGTGCCAAGAACAATTAGCGGTAAGAAAGTCGAAATAGCAGTTACAAAAATAATAAATGGAGAAGAAGCAGATAATAAAGATGCTCTTGCAAATCCAGAATCATTGATACAATTCTATAATTTAAGAAGTTCACTTACGGTTTAACAATATAAAATTCATGTCATTTATAAATTATTCTTACCGTTATTTTGATAATAAAATTAATCAACATTCCAATGTGTTGATTTATATCTAACGAGAATTTAAGTGTAAAACTATTATATCCAGGGGTGCTATTAATTAAAAATGCAGTGCAGATTTTTCTTCTGCACTGCATTTTCATTTCTAAATGATTAAATCCAATCCTATTATAAATTCCATGCTAATGAGACATGAAAAAGATTTGTACCAAGCTGACTAGTACTTTGGTTATATTCATTAGCTATAATGCTTGGGTTGCTTGCAGTTTCTTTTACATTTAATCCTAA
>JBJKQE010000131.1:0-14237 GCA_046705645.1 Ignavibacteriaceae bacterium
GTAAATATTTATGAGTAAAAAATTCCAATTATTTGATACACCTGATGAATTAGCCGAAAATCTGGCAAATCAATTGAAAGAATCGGTAAATAAAAGTAATAAAAGTTTTTTTATTGCAGTTTCCGGCGGCAGTACCCCTATTATATTTTTTAGAAAGCTGGCTGAAGATCCTTTTAACAATGAAATTGAATGGAGCAAATTACATTTTTTCTGGTGTGATGAAAGGTGTGTGCCTCCTGTTGACCCGGAAAGTAATTTCGGCATGACGAAGATAAATTTATTTGATAAAATAAAAATTCCCTCTGAAAACATTCATCGAATTAAAGGTGAATTCGACCCTAAAGAAGAAACATTCCGTTACGTGAATGAGATAGAAGATCTTGTGCCAAACGGGAAAAATAATTTGCCGCAATTTGACTGGGTTTTTTTAGGTATGGGTGAAGACGGGCATACTGCCTCGTTATTTCCGAATAAAGAATTGTTGTTCACTTTTTCAAATATTGCCGGAATTGCAGAGCATCCTCAAACCAAACAAAAAAGAATTTCACTAACATTTGATGTTTTAAATAATTCTAAGCGAATTACATTTGTTGTAACCGGAAAAGGAAAAGCAAAAATACTCTCCGAAATAATAAACGAACTGCCTGCCGGTGAAAATTATCCTTCTGCCAAAATAAAACCCGTAAACGGAACAATTGACTGGATGATAGATAAAGAAGCTGCGTTTTATTTATAATAAATTTATTTACATATTTACTATTGTATCTAATAAAAATTTTAATTCTATTTGAATAGTATTTCTAATTCTATTAATGACGTTGACCAATCCTAAGTTATATGAAATAAATACCAGAGTCTGGGTTAAAAAATTCGAAAAGGGAACTGTTTTATCAACCATTCCTCAAAATGTATTTGAAGATTTAGCGAATAAAGGAATTAACATAGTCTGGACTATGGGAATTTGGAAAACATGCACCAGCTTAATTGATAGCTGCTGTTTTTCAGTAGATTTAGTTTCTTCATATAGTAGAAGTTTAACTGATTGGAAAAAAGAAGATGTAATCGGCTCGCCATTCTCAATTGATAGTTATGAAGTCAATCCTCAATTAGGAACCCTCGAAGATCTTCGGAATTTCAGAAAAACATTGCATAAATACGGCATTAAATTATTTCTGGATTTTGTACCAAATCATTTCGGCGCAGATACCAAGTTGTTAAAAACCAATCCCGATATTTTCCTTAAAGGGGATAAAGAACTTTTATCGAGAGATCCTTTTACATTCTTCTGTGCAGATTCAAATTCAGATGAAATTTTTGCACATGGAAGAGACCCTCTTTTCCCCGCATGGTCGGATACAGTTCAAGTTAATTATTTTAATCAAACTGCCCGGGATTTTATGGTAGACACACTTCTCAATTTAACTGATTTGTGTGACGGAGTAAGATGCGATATGGCTATGCTTCAATTAAATAATGTTTTTCAAAATACGTGGCTGGGGGTGTTAAACAAGAAAGAATTTAAAAAACCTAAAGAAGAATTCTGGAAATATGCAATCGATAAAATAAAGAAAAAATCCCCCGATTTTGTTTTCTTAGCAGAAGCTTATTGGGATCTGGAATGGGATTTACAGCAGCTTGGATTTGATTTTACTTATGATAAAAGACTCACGGATCGTCTTGGTGCCGGAGATGTTGATAGCGTAAAAGCACATTTACATGCCGAAAAAGATTTTCAAATGAAATCGACAAGATTTTTGGAGAACCATGATGAAACCAGAGCTGTTACTAAGTTTGGTAAGAAACATACGTATGCGGCTGCTGTTTTAATGAGTACTATTCAAGGAATGAAATTATACTATGACGGACAGTTTGAAGGGAGAAAAATTAAGCTCCCCGTTCAATTAGGCCGCGAACCCGAAGAAAAAATATCCGAATCGCTAAAGGAATATTACGATAAGATTTTAAATATTACTAAATCAAAAGTTTTTACGGAAGGCGATTGGCTGATGCTGGATCCGCTGCCGATATCCGATAATAATGATTCTTTTGAAAACATATTTGCTTGGAGATGGAAACTGGATGATGAGCTAAGAATTATTGTAATAAATTATTCCGTTTTAACATCCATTTGCAGAATACGATTTCAACTTAAAACCGGCAAAAAAGATATTCAATTAATTGATTTGTTGACAAACGAAGAATATTTAAGAACAGTTGATGAAATTAAAGACATCGGACTTTTCATTGAATTGAAAAGCTACCACAGTCATATTTTTGCTGTTAAAGATATATAAGAATTTAGATAACCGCTGCCATTATTTCACAATTTAATGTAAATTATTCATACCCAAATTTTTTAACCGCATTATTTAAATGAAATCATTACTAATAATTCCGGCATTTAATGAAGAATTATCTATTGGCAAAGTAGTCTCATCAATTCCCCTGGATTTAATTTCGGAAATAGTTGTAGTTAATAATAACTCAACAGATAATACGGTTTATGCTGCGAAAAATGCAGGTGCAACCGTACTAAATGAGATAGTGCAAGGTTATGGTGCTTCATGTTTGACAGGAATAGATTATGTTAAGACAAAGAATTGTGAAATTGTAGTTTTTATGGATGGAGATTATAGTGATTACCCCGAAGAAATCGGACTTTTAATTGAACCTATAATTAAAAACAGTTATGATTTTGTTTTAGGCAGTAGAGTTTTGGGAAATAGAGAAAAAGGCGCTCTGCCTGTTCAATCTCTAATTGGAAGTATTATAAGCGGATTTCTTATAAACGTATTTTGGAAAGTAAAATACACCGATCTCGGTCCTTTTAGAGCTATTAAATTACAAAAACTGTTGGAATTAAATATGAATGACAAATGGTACGGCTGGACTGTTGAAATGCAGATCAAAGCTGCCAAAAAAAAATATAAGATTTTGGAAGTTCCGGTTAGTTACCGCAAAAGAATCGGGAAATCAAAAGTAACCGGTACTTTTAAGGGTACTTTTATGGCAAGTTTTATAATACTTAAAACAATTTTTGTGCAATTATTTAGAGACTAGTTAGGATTATATTCTAATATACATTAATAAATTATGGCAGATAAAAATTCATGTGCAGTTATTGTTTTCGGACGTTATCCCGAAATAGGAAAAGTGAAAACCAGGTTAGCCAAAGAAATAGGAGAAGAGCCCGCTCTAAAATTTTATAAATTCAGTGCTGAAAATACTTTTGCAGAATGTAAAAAAATAAAATCAGAAAATATTTTATTATATCTCTTTTTTTCTGAGGTTAAAGATAAAGCATCCGTTGCAAAGTGGACAGGGAATGATTTTACATATTTTTCTCAATCAGGCTCTAACCTGGGAGAGAGAATGTATAATGCTTTCTTGGAAATATTTTCTAAAGGGATTAAAAAAGCTGTAATTATCGGTACCGATATCCCGGAAATAAATTCTGAAATAATTAAACAATCTTGTGAGTTATTGAACTATACTGATTCTGTGATCGGTCCGGCAGCGGATGGAGGTTATTATTTACTTGGAATGAAAAATCCGCACAAATTTTTATTCGAAAATATTAATTGGAGCACTGGTTCGGTTTTTTCAGAAACAAAGTTTAGAATTATGAAGAATAAGCTATCCTTCTTTGTTTTAAAGGAATTGGGTGATATTGATACTAAAGAAGATTATATACGATGGTCGGAGAAAAATAAGCATTAATATTTATCACAACTCATACGTGTATTTATCTGTTTTTTCCTATTTTCAGTTATTAGTAATTTATATCAAAAAGCTCAATTAATAATAGTTGAATTTATTTCATTCCATATATTATCTTAATCTTTAGCATGATGAAAGAAAAGTTAAAAGGCCGGGGGGCGCAATCAAATCCTAAAAATAGATTTGAAAGATTTTACCTGGAGGAGCTGGAAGAAGATTACGAATTTATTACTGATAATGAAAACAGCTTAAGAAAAATAAATACAACATTTTATAGAGATGATTCCAGGTCTGTTATATCAAAAAATGACAGTCCTGATTTGAATTTTAATTACTCATTCAATCCCTATCGTGGGTGCGAGCATGGATGCGTTTATTGTTATGCACGTCCTACTCATGAGTACCTGGGGTTTTCTTCGGGAACTGATTTTGAAACAAAAATAATTGTTAAAGAGGACGCTGCAGAACTTCTAGAACATGAATTCAAGAAAAAATCTTATAAGCCGGATGTTATTATGTTTTCCGGAAATACCGACTGTTATCAACCTATAGAAAGGCTGCTGCAAATAACAAGGGAAGCATTAAAAGTATGTCTTGATTACAGGAATCCCGTGTCAATAGTTACTAAGAATTCTTTAATCGAAAGAGATATCGATATTCTCAGCAAAATGGCTGGTATGAACTTAATTTCCGTTTTAATGAGCATAACCACATTAAACAAAAAAATAACCGAATCAATGGAACCTCGAACTTCTACACCTGAAAGAAGACTAAGAACAATTGAAGAATTATCTAAAAATAAAATTCCTTCGGGAGTAAACTTGGCTCCCATTATTCCGGGATTAAACGATGAAGAAATTCCTATTATACTTAAAGAAGTTGCTGCCTGCGGAGGGATTCTTGCCCGGCATTCTATGATTAGATTACCGTATTCGGTGAAAGATATTTTTATTGAATGGATTAAAAATGAATTCCCAGATAGATCTTCTAAAATATTAAATAAAATTCAGGAAATACATGGGGGCAAACTGAATGAAAACGAATTCGGTAAAAGATTTAAGGGGGAAGGTAAATTAGCAGACACAATAAATAATTTATTTGAAATAAGCTGCAATAAATATCGCTTGAATGAAAAAAAGACTAAGCTTAATATTGGTATTTTCCGGCAAATGAAAAATAAACAGCTTGAAATCTTCTAGTATTCCAAATCATATTTTGGAAAAATTTACTCACAATTTGCATAGATTTTATTATTTTAGTAAGTCTTTTAAAAATAAATGAAGTATTAAAGAAAATAAAATGGCACAAAAAAAATCCAAACCGAGAGAAAGACAAATCGGTAAAAAGCAGCCGGAAAAAAAGCCTTTAATAAATCCAAAATATAAAAATACGTTTTGGACTATAGTTATTCTGCTTATCCTGTTAATATTCTTCATAATTAATAATACACATACGGTGCCTGCTCAAGGTCCTTATCCGCCTAGCTATAATCCCGAAACAGCAAAACAGCCTGATACCACAATTGATCCCAGGCTGCAAATGGATACACATACAAAAGATAATAATAAGTAAGGAAAAAAATGAAGCGCTTCATTTTACCATTTTCAGTTTTATTTATTTCACTAGCCTTGCTGGGATGTAACAGAAATGCATCTAAGGCTTCCGAAGAACAAAATAACAATGCTTCGGAATCAGTTGATAATTCAGCATCAAATTCAACAGATGAAAACTCTGCCTTTGATAATCAACAGGCTCCGGATTTTACACTTAAAGATACACAAGGGAAAAAGATTAGTTTGCAGAATTATCGTGGTAAAATAGTTATAATTGACTTTTGGGCTACATGGTGCCCCCCATGCAGAAGAGGCATTCCGGATTTGATACAGATTCAAAAAGAATTTAAAAATAATGTTGTTGTATTAGGCATTTCTCTGGATACGGATACCAAAAAAGATGTTGTTCCTTTTATGAAGAATATGGGAATCAATTATCCGGTAGTTTACGCAAATTCGCAGGTCATTCAAGATTACGGTAATGTTGAGGCTATTCCTACTTCTTTTGTAATAAATAAAAATGGAAAAATTGTCAATCAGCATATTGGTTTAACGCCTAAAGAATCTTATGTAAGTGAAATTAATAAACTGCTTGGCAAATCTTAGGAAGAATTGGAAACGTTTAAAAATCAATTAATCGGTCAATTCAATTAAGAATTTATCTGGTATGTTTTACTTTCTTAGTAGATATAATATTAAACTAAGAATTAAGCTGAGAATAATTGAAGTAACAATAGGAAAATAAAATGTAAAATTCTTTTTTTTAATGTAAATATCTCCCGGAAGCTTGCCTAGAAAAGGGATCTTATCGCCGAACAAAAAAAGTACACCGAGAAATAAAAATATAAAACCGATAAAAATTAATATTCTGCCGAATTGTTGGAATTCATTAAACATAAATTTTGATAATAAAACTTCTTTTCAAATAATAGTAAAATTTATCAAAAAAATAACACATTAAACAAAAATTTTTGTATTATTAATCATGCAGGTTTCTTTAATATAAAAAGTTAGACAAGCTTCGCAAATTGCTTTTGTATTATGTGCCCGGTCAATTAATTGTGTACATTCTTATAAAATAAATCAAATCATAAATGTTTTTTAATGTTTAAGACAACTCTTTCACATCTAATATCCGATTTACATAATCCGGTAATAATTTATTTACTTATCGGATTATCTTTTATTGGAATTGGATATGTTTTTTATGTACATGTTGTAATTCCTTTAAAGCGCAAATTAACAAATCAAAAAGAGAATCTAGAGTTAAAAAATGCCCGACTTATGGCATTATTTGCCGAATTAAATCCGGAGCCTTTATTAAGGTTTAATATTAACGGTCTTGTTATTCTTGCAAACGAAGCTGCAAATAATTTATTTGATAATCTTGAAACACAAAGCACTAATATAAAGTCTGTTTTCCCTTACTTAGAAAAATTAAATATTAAAGACTTAATTGAAAAGCAGAAAACAATAAATTTTTCCATGGAGATAAACAATAAATTTTACGAAGTAATAATTAGGGGCATAAGAGATATGCAGTTCGGGCAGATTTATTGTAATGATTTTACTAAAAGGAAAATAATAGAGGACGAGCTTACACTTTCTCAACAAAAATTAAGAGAATTATCATATAAAACACAAAAACTTCAGGAAAAGGAAAAACAAAAAGTTGCCAGGGAACTTCATGACAGTATCGGGCAAATCTTAACATCAATAAAACTTAACCTTGAAATATTAAAAGAAGGTTTGGAAGGTGATGAAAATAAACTTGTAAAAATCAAAGATATTTATGCTTTAATAGAAAAAGCAACTGATGAGGTTAGAGAAATATCTTATAAATTGAAGCCGAGGATACTTGATGATTTCGGATTAATTCCTTCTCTTAAATCATTATGTGCCGATATTTCAAAGATGAGCGGAATTAAAGGAGTTTGCGAATCTTTTAATTTAAATGGTCGATTAAATCCTGATTTAGAAACAGGATTATACAGAATTGCACAGGAAGCACTTAATAATATTGTTAAACATTCACTTGCCAAAGAATTTAGTGTTCAGCTTGTAAAACATCCGGATTTTTTAAGATTAATGATCGAAGATGATGGTATAGGTTTTAGTCAGGAAAAAGTTCAAATGGATCCTGTAAAGAAAGATTGTATGGGATTAGATAATATGTCTGAACGGGCTTTATCGCTAAAGGGAAAATTCGTTGTCGATTCCAGAATAGGTGGTGGAACTGAAATAATGGTTGAGATCCCGTTGGAGAAATAAATGAGAAAAATTAAAATTATAATTGCGGACGATCATTTATTAGTAAGGACAGGAATAATTAGCCTGCTTAGTGATGTAAAGGATATTGATACTATTGGTGAGGCTGAAGACGGACAAATGGTAATTGAAAAAGCAAAAAAATTAAAACCGGATGTTGTTTTAATGGATATATCAATGCCGCGCGTTTCAGGTATTGAAGCTACTCGTAAAATTAAAGAAGAGAATCCGGAAATAAAAATTCTTATACTAACAATGCATGATAATGAAGAATATATTTTTTCATCTCTTAAACAAGGTGCGTCCGGCATCCTACATAAAGATACAAGTAAAGATGAATTAGTTTCGGCTATTAAAGCAGTTGCTGCCGGTAAAAAGTATTATGGTCGCAGCGTTTCTCAAATAATAGTTGAAAACTTACTTCAAAAAGCAGATGACGGTACGCATTTGCAAACCCAAGATAAAGTATTCCTTACGAAAAGGGAAAAGGAAGTTCTTTATCTTATAGCGAACGGTCTTTCTAACCAGGAAATAGCCGAAAGACTTAAGATAAGTGCCAGAACTGTTGATACTCACAAAACAAATCTTATGCAGAAATTAAACATAAAAACCACAGCAGCTTTAGCTCGCTATGCATTTGAAAATAATCTGAAGTAGTTGTTAAATTTCTTAACAAATAGGAATTGCTCTATTTGTATAAATTTATTACACATCTATCAAATAAATTCCTTGTTTAAAATTAAAATTTAAAAAATATTTGAATTCAAGCATTTTTCTATGCTTTTATAATTTCATCTACGGAAAATGACTAGAACTATACAGGAATTGTGATTAGATAAAATTACGTAGTATTACTGATTCATTTTAAATTTACATTAATTATATTTTGAAATAATTTTTTGGTCCTAGGGCAGGGTAAGACCGGGGATATGGGGATCATTGAGATTTCACTCTTCAATGGTTCCCATTATTTAATTATTAAATAATGACTAAAGCTAAAATCCTTATTATTGAAGATGATAATGACACTCGAAAATTTCTTAACCTATTTTTAGGTAAGGAGTTCGATATTGAAATATATAAATCAGGAATTTCTTTTAAGGAATTAATTGATCGTAAAAACTTTGATATTTTGCTGCTTGATATTTCACTTAAAGGGGGAAATAGCGGATTAAAATTAACTAAAAAAATCAAAAGCACTATTGAGTTTAAAAATTTACCGGTTATTTGTCTTTCAACTCAAATTTTTAATATTGATGAGAAAAATAACTATGAATCATGTATCGATATGTTTTTGACCAAGCCTGTTAGAAATGATATATTGCTTCAATCAATCAATACTTTGATAAAATACAATTAACCGAAATTATATTACAAAGAAATTTTTTAGGTTTAATTCCTTTTGATGTTATTATTGTATTTCTTTCCGTTCAATTTAATAAATGTGCACTAAAGCTAAAATAATCCTTCCGATAAATTAAAATGATTTTACGCCCAGTCCGGCTTAGGTTTTTATTAAAATCAATAATATATTCACAAATTTAAATCCGTAGGTTATCCTGAATAAAGATTTTGAACAGATTAATTATTTTTAAAAAATTATATATTTTGTAAATTAACAATACAGATTAAAAAAATATTTGGCGGCTAAAGTTAAACTGAAAAGAATACAAATTTTTAATTAATTATTTATTGTAATTAAATAAAAGAAGCTTTAAAAATTCAAGTAAAAATAATTTTTATAATTATAATTCTTTTATTGTGATAATGTTTTTGAGATAGGATAGGAGCTGATATAATGCAGGAAAATGATTTAGCAAAAAAACCAAAAATATTAATTACTGAAGACGATTTTGAGAATCAAAAATTTCTTGAGATGTTTCTTAAAAGGAACTTTGATGTTTATATATGTGATTCTGCCCAGTCGTTTTATGATAATATTAATAATACTAAGTTTGATCTGGTTTTAATGGATATATCGTTAAAAGGTAATAAGAACGGATTAGAACTTACAGAGGAACTAAGGAAAATACCGGCATATAAGAATATTCCCGTCGTTTGTCTTTCTGCACATGCTTTTAAAAAAGACAGAGAAAATGCTTTTAATGCAGGTGTAGACATTTTCTTAACAAAGCCTGTAGAAAATAAAATACTTTTAAATACACTTCTGGAATTAATTAAGAAAAGGTAAGGCTTAGTAGAGGAAAAATTAAGAATTATAGTAATTGAAAATGTTTCAATTTTTTGATCTTAAAAACTTCGGCTCTTCCAATGTAAGAATTAATGAAATTCTATGAGTATCCGGTAAACTTTCCAGTGCTGATTGACTGAACCTGGCAAAAGAATAATCAATATTTAATTTGGGCAATTTTATTCCTGCACCAATTGTAAACTGTTTTACATCATTATAACCACCACGGATCATAAAAATATTACTAAAGTTATATTCAAAGCCTGCAAGCATATCAACGCTTATCGGCCCCAAATAAGCTTCCGAAGCAAATTTTCTTCCTTCAAATTTAACATTAAAATCCAATACGGGAGTAATAGTACCGCCTAAAAAATTAAAGTGGTATGCTGCGCCGACTTTTGCTGTCGGAACAATCAATTCGTTTCTGCCGGTACTCCATGCGACAAGAGTAGTAGTAATATCTTGAAGGTTTGCACCTAAGGAGAAATTTTTAAAAGGAAAATACAAACCGCCAACATCAAAACCGATGCCGTAAGCATTAAAGTTTGCAATACTTCTATAAATTAATTTCACGCTAGCGCCGTAGTATAAATTTTCTGAATGCCGTTTTGCAAATGAAAAATAAAAAGCCCAATCCTGATCGCTGAATTCGGTAATCTTACTGTAGTCCAGCCTTGCCGAAGGAAGATTTATATCTGTTATTACCTGTCCAGTGGTTTGATCAACTAAAGCACTTCTAGTATCGGGAATTCCGTCAACACCGAGGCGCATAATACTAATTCCAAAGCTCATATCCTTTTGATAAGGAATTGCAACCCCTGCATAGTCGTAATTTACAAGGCTTCCGAATTGTTCTACATGCATAAGCGAAACTTCAGGATAATCGATTTGTGCCAAACCTGCCGGATTATAATAACCGGCTGTAACATCATTGGCAACCGCTACATAAGCTCCGCCCATTCCCAGCGGCCGTCCGCCGACTCCAAGGGATAAAAATTCACCGGCATATTTCCCGATAACTGTTTGCGCATTTATTATAGGTATGATTAAAAAAGCGGCTGCAATTATTAGTACAGATTTTTTCAGCATTAACGAAGGTTCCCGTTATTTTTTATTAGAAAAATATTTTAAAAGATTGACAAAATGATATTGAAAATCAAGGCTAAATTTAAAGAAGATTAAAGCAGTATGAAAATAATTCCATACTGTTATCATTAGATTATTTTGCTTTACCCTGATTTGCGACCGCTTTTGCCTTCTTTTCTATTTCTTCCTGGTTGCCTAGATAGTAATGTTTAATAGGGTTTAATCTCTCATTCAATTCATAAACCAAAGGAGTACCGGTTGGAATATTAAGACCGACAATTTCCTCGTCTGAAATTTTATCAAGATATTTTACCAAAGCTCTTAAACTATTTCCATGTGCGGCGATAATTACTTTTTGGCCCGTTTTTACAACTGGTGCGATACGTTGTTCCCAATAGGGGAGAAATCTGTTAACTGTGTCTTTTAAACATTCGGTATACGGTAATTCATCCTCTCTTAATGATTTATAACGGGGGTCATTACCGGGAAATCTCGGATCGGATTTTTCCAAAACAGGCGGTTGTATATCATAACTTCTTCGCCAAATGTGAACCTGTTCTTCTCCGAATTTTACCGCAGTTTCTGCTTTATTTAATCCTTGTAAAGCTCCATAATGCCTTTCATTCAGCCGCCAGGAACGTTCAACGGGAATCCACATTAAATCCAATTCGTCTAGTGTCATCCACAAAGTTCTGATGGCTCTTTTTAAAACGGATGTGAATGCTATATCAAAAACATATCCTTCTTTTTTTAATACTTTCCCCGCTTCTTTAGCTTCTTTTAATCCTTGTTCTGAAAGATCAACATCAGTCCATCCGGTAAAACGGTTTTCCTTATTCCAGACGCTTTCTCCGTGTCTAAGCAATACTACCTTAAAACTCATTATTTTTTACTCCAATATTTATTGAGAAAAAAGATCTTAAAAATATATACAAAAATAGTTATTGATTTATGCTAAATCAAAAAACTATTGAAAATCCAACTAAAGTGTACTTTAAAATTGCAATAAATGAGTGGAAATAAAATTAGTATTCCAAAATGCTTATTTTATTTAATCGCTTTAATTTTGTGACGAATTGAATAAGCGCAACCCCGGAACATTCACTCGGGTTTTATATACTGCATTTGTCTCATCTTCAGTAATATAAAGTGTTCTAAGATCTTTGTCGGCGAACTCAACATTACTTGGTTTTTTACCGGGCGTCTTTAGAAAATTTTTAACAGAACCATCTGGGTTCAATATATAGATTCTTCCGCTTCCAAAATTTGCTACATAAAGATTTCCTTCAATATCAATGGCAATACCATCAGGATCACCGTCAGGCAAAGTTGCAAAAACTTGTCTCTTGGAAAAACTACCGTTGTTATTAATTTCAAATTTTAAAATTCTATGATTTGCTGATTCACAGACGAAAGCATACTTTCCATCGGCGGAAAATGCTATTCCGTTTGAATATGCTATACTGTCTGCTGCTATAGTTACATATTTCGTTTTATTATCTATTCTATAAACAATGCCATCGGGTTTATTTTTATCATAAGATTTTGGATCGGTAATATAAAGATTACCATTGTTATCAAATGCTAAATCATTCGGCCTATTAAATTTTTCACCATTATAACCGGATGCATATAATTCTGTTTTCCCATCTATTGAAATTTTTAATATTGCACCTATTCCGTAATCACATGCGTAAAGGTTTCCATTACGATCAAAAGTTAAACCGTTTGTTTGTTTTAAAGTAAATGGATCATTTGATGCTTCAAGAAATGTGAATGTAGAATCTTTAGTAATTTTTGTTATATAACCTCCGTAGCAGCTTGAAACATAAAGACTTCCATTTCCATCCCAGGCAGGACCTTCGGGGAAATTTAATCCCCCAACTACTTTTTCAAAGATCTCATCTGTAATCTGACTATTGGCTGTAGTACTCATTATTATCCACAAAAGTAATAAAAGAAAATTGTACAAAAGCTTAAATTTATATATGGTAAATTTTTTACACATATTTATTCTATTCTTGCATTTAAAATAATTATCATCGAGCATAACATCAAAACTAATTGTAAAAAGTTTTATATTTAATTTAATTATTTCAAAAAGACGGGGATGTTTATGAAAAACTTGTTTTTCTCAATTATAATTCTTTTTTCAACCCAAATTTTTTCTCAGACTCAGTTAGAAAACAATGTTGATTTAGCTTATCAAAATGCTAAAAAAGGTGTTTACTGGTCGTTAAATAATATACCTGAAAATAAATCCAGATTAAAACATGATTTAATAGATAAGGATAAATTGTATTCTACCGTGCAAATTGTAAAGGAAATTGACGGAGTAAAAATTATTTCCACCGGATATAATAATTCCACTGAGGTGAGTATAAAAATTTACAAATCGTTTAAGAGTTTAATTAAAGATGGATATTTAATCGGGAAAGAAGGAAATAATCAATCAGATAGTACTAAGCAAGTAAAAAAGAAATCAAAAAAAATGAAGTAACAATTAATCCGGATTAAGAAACTAAACAATTAGTTATTTGTAAAAGGTTTTTCTGCAGCATCTGCATAGTTGGTTACAAGACTGATAACCTGTTCTTCGGTTCCAATAAGATCTTTAAGAGTAATTTTCTCTAAAACATTATCAAGCAGAGTTTGAATAGTTCTCCAAAGGGATCTTATTGAACAATCAATCGAGTGCGTACAGATAATTTCTGTACCGGAATGTATATCGCAGAAACTTGCTTCAAATAATCTTCCACCTAAAACCGACAATACTTCACTTATATTAATTTCACTAGTCGGCCGGGAAAGTTTATAACCGCCGGTTTGCCCGCGTGTACTTTCAATAAAACCACCTAAACGCAAAGCACGAAGTATTTTTCCTACATTTGCAGTTGAAAGGCCTTCCATTTGACTTATTTCCGGAATTGTTAAGCCGTTTGGAGATTTTGACATTCCAATTCTGAGTAGACATCTTAATCCATATTCTTCTTGTGTACTGAATTTCATATTATTTATTCTATTTTATTATTTCTTTGAATGTAATGCTATTCTATTGCCTTCTGTAACGGTGAATAGAGCCATAAAACCGTAATCTTGAGAAATTAACTTTTTCTGAGTCAAAATTTTTCCTCCGGAGGTTTCAACTCTTGAGAGTTCATTATTCAAATCTCCTGATAGAGAATTAAAATATATGAGAACGCCGTCGGATGAAGGCTTATACCATTCCTTATTAAGAACAAGTGAACCTGAAGTTCCTTGAACTTCCTTAAAAGGAAACCAAGCCATTTCAAAATTATCGCCAAGTTTGCTATGAGTGAGTTTAAGTTCAAATACCGTCTCATAAAAATTTTTAGCACGATTCATATCAGTAACAGGTATTTCGAACCAGCCGACGGCGTTCATCTTTTGATCCATTA
>JBJKQE010000132.1:0-5680 GCA_046705645.1 Ignavibacteriaceae bacterium
GATTAAAGGAAGTGTTGACCGGCTAGGAGAATATTATACTTTAATATTCGGAATGATACTTGGTATGATGTTTATGGTTTCTTCCATAGACTTAATTGTAATTTATCTTTCGCTTGAATTAGTTTCATTGTCCTCGTACATATTAGCCGGGTTTACAAAACAATCTTTAAGAAACAGCGAAGCCTCTCTAAAATATGTTATATACGGAGGTATATCATCCGGTATTATGCTGTTCGGTATTTCAATTATTTATGGTATAACCGGCAGTACAAACCTCTATGCAATCAACTCGATATTACAAGCTGCACAAGGCCCTGGCTTAGCATTGTATCTGGCAGGAATATTAATTTTTGTCGGTATTGGTTATAAAATTTCTGCTGCTCCGTTTCACTTTTGGACACCGGATGTTTACGAAGGTGCACCAATTCCAATTACTGCTTTTTTATCAATAGCTAGTAAAGCGGCAGGTTTCGCTCTCTTAATAAGATTTATAAAGATCACATTTATAAAGTCTGTTGATCCGGAAGGATTCTGGCATCTATTAGGTGCAATTGATTGGAAGAGCTTTATAATAATTATTTCTATTCTTACGATGACCCTAGGAAATTTCGCAGCTCTCTGGCAGAATAACATGAAAAGACTATTAGCCTACTCAAGCATTGCACATGCCGGATATTTACTATTAGGGCTAGCAGTAATGTCCAATGAAGGCATTGCGGCAATAGTTATCTATTTTGCAATTTATGCTTTCATGAATCTCGGTGCATTCTTAATTGTTATGTTAATTGCAAACAAAATCGGAAGTGAAGAACTCGATGACTATAAAGGGCTGGGATTATCTGCTCCTTTCTTAGGTGTTTCATTAGCTATATTTTTGGTTTCACTTACAGGTCTACCGCCAACAGCAGGCTTTATTGGCAAACTTTATATTTTTATGGCCCTAGTAGATGCTAAAATGATTGTTGTTGCCGTAATTGCATTACTCAATACTGTTGTATCACTTTATTATTACGTCAGAGTACTAAAGCATATGTTTATTGATAAATCGGAAATAGAGGTTCCAAGATTCTCTGCTTCCTATGGTGCAATTGCTTTAGTAGTTGTGATGCTTACTCCTATTTTAGTTTTAGGTGTTTATTTTACTCCGCTTGTAGATTTAGCCAAAACTTCGATTGCTCTTTTAGGTCTTTAATAATTTTTATTGATGATAAAAATAAAGCCCGTAAATATTGCGGGCTTTTTTATTTTATTAAAGCAGAATTATTCTAATATAAAAAAAATAGAACACAGACGACACTGATGACACGGATTAACACTGTAAAATTGATATCCTAAAAGTCTATCTCTAAAATGCCAGAAAAACTTTTATTAAATTATTTGTTTACTCAGTTATATAATTCTTAAAAAATATATTGTAAAAAATCTTTCCATGAAAATCTGTGTTGTCCGTGTTATCCGTGTTCTATTCAAATATGGATTAATTAATTTGCTCTTGTGTACCAGGTTTAAAATGAAATAAAGCCGCAGCTATTCCCAAATCATTCTCACTTTTAAAGTACATATAGACAGGAATTACTTCTCCATTATATGCATCAATTCCAGTGTAATCTCCGAAAAATATATTTTTATTGCAGTTAAATGCCGGCTGATTTACTTTATAATTTACAAAAGTCTTTCCCCCATCGATACTTCGAGCCATTGTAACTCCTGTTATAGTACTATCATAATCTGCTCTATCATAGTAAACAATATTGACAGAACCGTCGACCGGATCGACTGCCATCCAAGTAAAGAATTGATATTTACCGTTATTTATGTTGTCATTATTCACTCGTACGGGATTAGACCAAGATTTTCCCTCATCTCTGGAATATTTTACTAAAATATCCGGATCTCCAAACCTGTCATCAACCCAATTGACATAAATAGTTCCTTTGTATTTACTATCGCTCAAATCAACTTTTGTAACAGGCATTCCATTAGCTCTATCTATTCCCGGTACCTTCATATCCCATCCATGATAGATAAATCCAATAACTTTGTTGGGTCCAAATGTTTTCCCGCCGTCTTTAGATTCTGTAAAAACTAATCCTTTAGGTCCTGCCCAAACAACATATACATTTCCATCAGGACTTATAGAAGTTATAGCTCCTTCAACCGTATTGCTGCTGTCGAGACAATCGCCGCCTGTTTCGGAAATTCTCATTGGAACTGAAAAAGTTTTACCGCTGTCAATTGATCTGGAAAAATATATTTGAGAAGAATCGGCAGGATTCCGACTTCCGTATTTTTGAAAATGAGTCCATGCAATGTAAACATTATTTTTATATGGTGAGTTTGATGCATTATCAACAACCACATAAGGTTTATCTTCCATCGGTGCTGAGGTGTTTATATGATCGACTACAACCGAGCGCTGGCCCCAGGTTAATCCTCCATCAGTAGAAGAACTGACATATATTCCGGAATATTGTTTTCTTACATCATTATCCCACGAACCGAAAAAAGATAAATATGAGTGGTAAACAATCCCGTCATTCCCAAATGCAACTGCATCATCTCCTTGTATTCTTTTTTCCGGGTTATTGTTTGGTATTTCTTTCCAGGTCTTGCCTCCGTCAAATGAAGAAAAAGTAAAATCAGTAATTGATGGATATCTATGATTATGATTATAAAATGAAGCAACTACATTTTTTGGATTTTGAGGATTTATTGAAATTGTAGTTTCAGCAGGTTCATTATCTTGAGGGGTTGATACTTGTACAACTTTATTGGATTGTGAAAAACATTTAATGTTGATAAAAGTGATACCTAAAACAACAGCCAGGAAATAGTAAATCTTATTCATTGGATATTCCTTGGAAAGAATTGGATAAAAAAATTTGAAGTAAAATTTATAATAATTTTTTAATTAATTATTATTCTATCTCACTTCAAATTTATTAAAATTCGATATTGGAATTCCGGCCGATAAAAATATTAAACTTTTTGAAGCTGCATTACTTCATTTAAATATTCGATTGCTCCTAAGGCAGCAATTGTACCGTCAGCAACGGCAGTTGTAATCTGGCGGTATCTTTTTTGAATAGCATCTCCAGCAGCAAAAACTCCTTTTAGGCTAGTTTCCAAATTACTTTTAGTAACTATCTCGCCCCAATTATTTAGCTCAATTTTACTTGTAAACTTTTCAGTGTTCGGCATATATCCAATAAAAATAAATACTCCGTCAATATTCATTTCAATTATACTTTTTGTATTTTGATTTTGAATATAAACCTTTTCAAGTTTTTCATCTCCTTGAAATTCAATTATCTTGGATTCCATAATGAATTTAATCTTAGGATTCTTTTCCGCTTCTTCAACGGCATGTGGAAAAGCCTGGAAGTTATCAAATTGATGAACAACAGTTACCGATGCGGCATATTTTGTTAATGATACTGCCTCTTCCAATGCAGAATTCCCACCGCCAACAACAATTATATTCTTGTTCTGGAAAAAGTCTCCGTCGCATGTTGCGCAGTACGAAATTCCTTTTCCTTTAAATTTATCTTCACCCGGAACATTTAAAGGACGGGACCTTCCCCCTGTTGCAATAATAACAGCATTTGAAGTATAAGTATCGTTATTGTTTACCTCAATCTTTTTTATTTCAGAATCCAAATCGAGATTAGTTATTCGAACATTAGATTTTATTATACAACCAAAATTCTTAGCTTGATTTTTCATGACATTTGCTAACTGATATCCTGAAGTTGATTCAACTCCGGGATAATTTGCTATTTCATGAGTTAATATCATTTGTCCGCCGGCAGTTCCCTCGTTTAATATTAACGTTTTTGTTTTTGCTCTTGCTAAATAAATTCCTGCCGTTAACCCGGCAGGACCGCCTCCAATAACAATAACGTCAAAATGATTATCATTCATATTATTTATTTAATAATATTTAAAGATTTTATTTATTAATTAATTCTTTACCGAATTCATTATCCAAAATATCGGTTACTTGTTCCATTGTTTGAATACTGCTTGTAGCTTTTACTAGCTTACCGTTTTTATAATAGACAGTAAAAGGCAGTCCGGCAAAGCTTCTGCATTCGGGTAAATTCCTAATTACACGTGCATCGGGATTGTCGAATTCCATATCCCTAAACTCAACATGTTTATAATCGCCTTCAAGTTCTTCCATTACTCCATATACCGGAACGCACATAGGGCCCATTCTTCCGCAGCAGATCATTACATTTTCATTAGTGTTAATTACTTCATTAAATTCCTTTTCGGATGCAATATGTTTGAGATTAGTTTGCAGCATTGTTGATACCTTTTATTTTGTTTATTAAAAATGATTTTAATTAAAACTTTTTTTAATCATGCATACGATGCATGAATGAAGACAAGGATTCTAAACCATGGTTAAGGTTTTGTTATTGAGGTTATATGTAGATGATTTTTGAGGGGCAGTAATATAAAATGAGGATATATTACACCGACAAGAAAAAAAAATAAGATAAGGTCAATCATAATTCCAGAAAATACTAGCAGTATAGCAATATTTCCGTATTTTATGCCCTTTTCATCTTTATAAGAACAAGAACGATAAATGAAGAATGGATCACTATTCATTTTTTTATACACATCCTTATATTCATCTTTTAAATATTTGAATGATTTTTTCTGAAATATCCATGCAGCAATTGCAAAGGGTAAAATAATACCTAGCCCTAACCATATCATTTTGGTAACCTAATGTTATTTTTTAAAGAACTTCTTAAGAAATTTTTATGCGCAAACTTTTAACGGTTGAATTTCGTTCAAAATGTTTTTCTTTCTTTCCATCACTTTGTATATATCATATTGATTTTGCAGGTTAAGCCAAAGCTCAACAGATGTTCCAAAATACTTTGATAACTTAAGAGCCATCTCCGGACTCAAGCTTCTTTTTGTATTTATGATTTCATTAATAGTTCTAAAAGTAGTATTAAGCGCTTTCGCAAGTTCAACCTGCGTAAGTCCGAACTCATCAAGAAATTCAGCTTTCAGTATTTCTCCGGGATGGGTTGGCTTCCTTTCTAAGTTAATCATTTTTATCTCCTAATGATAATCTTTAATTTCAACATTATATGCATTCCCTTTTTCAAAATTAAACACAATTCGGTACTGATCATTTATTCTTATACTGTATTTACCAATCAAATCTCCTTTTAAAAATTCCAGTCTATTACCGGGGGGAATTCTTAAATCACTTATCGAATTTGCAGCATTAAGATAATCAAGTTTCCTTAATGCTGTACTTATTATAGTCGATTTTAGTTTATTATTTTTACCGGTAATGAATAATTCTTCTATTTTCCTATCTGCAAATGATTTAATCATAGCACAATATAACGCCCCCCGTTATATTTATCAAGTTCTTTCTTCTATCAAAATGTTATCCCAGACACTCTTTATTTGTATCTTGTTTAATAATTTTTTAGTTTAATACGACAAATTTAGTCGTATTTTATGCTTAGGCTTTCGAAAAAAGTAGAATATGCTTTAATGGCAGTCAAATACATAGCTGCTAAACAAGATGGAATTAGTGTTACTGCTAAGGAAATATCTGAAGAATATAATATTTCGTATGAATTATTATCTAAAGTATTGCAGAGGTTAAGCAAATTTAATATTGTAAAATCTTATC
>JBJKQE010000133.1:0-6108 GCA_046705645.1 Ignavibacteriaceae bacterium
CAAATTGTTTGCGGATTGGCCTGGAGTTTTCCGCCTGAAACAGATGATGCAATTTGTACAACACTTAATAAAAAAGGAGCCCGGGTTTGAGTGTAGGAATTTTAACCGATGTAACTAAATGTATAGGCTGTCTTCAATGTGTTTCAGTCTGCAAAGAAACTCATAATCTTCCTTTGGATGTGCCGAGAATATGGCAGAAAAATGACGGACTTTCGGCTGATAACTGGACATCAGTAATTCAAAAGCCCGATAATCATTACGTACGGAAACAATGCCGTCATTGTGTTGAGCCGGCTTGTGTATCCGTATGCCCTGTCGGAGCAATGCATAAAACCAAATTGGGGCCTGTGGTTTACGACAGCAGTAAATGTTTAGGCTGCCGGTATTGTATGATGGCGTGTCCGTTTGGTATTCCGCGCTATGATTGGGATAAGACAGTTCCTTATGTTGAAAAATGTATTCTTTGTTATGACAGACTTGAAGCGGGTAAACAGCCTGCATGTACGGAAGCCTGTCCGACTGGAGCAACAATTTTCGGAGATAGAAAAAAACTTTTAAATATTGCTCATAAAAGAATAAAAGAAAATCCCGGTAAATATATAAATAAAGTCTGGGGAGAAAATGAAATCGGTGGAACTTCTGTTATGTATCTTTCCGATATAGATTTGGGATTTCTATCTTATCAAACTCATCTCGGAACAAAACCCCTGCCTGAAAGAACCAAACCGGCAATGGAGTCCGTACCATTTGCTTTTGTTGGAATGGGCGGTGTAATGCTGGGCTTAAATTGGATTATTCGCCGGAGGATGGAATTGAGCAAAAAAAATGGTAAAGAAGAGGAAACTGCTGATGAATAGAGTTAAAACTGCCAAATTAATTTTATGGCTATTTACGGGCTTTGCTGCGGCTGTTGCATTGAATCGATATATTTTTGGTTTAGGTGTAACTACAAATTTAACCGATAGAACACCCTGGGGATTGTGGATTGGATTTGATGTAATGGGAGGTGTAGCTTTAGCTGCCGGGGGATTTGTTATTACGGCAATCTTCTATATAATGAGAAGGGATGAATTTCATCCTCTTGTTAAACCTGCTGTGTTAACAGCATTTCTCGGTTACCTTGCAGTAATTTTCGGTTTGTTTGTAGACCTCGGATTACCATGGAATATCTGGCATATGATTATTTTTTGGAATCCTCATTCACCTCTGTTTGAAGTCGGCTGGTGTGTTATGCTTTATACAACCGTATTGCTGATCGAATTCAGCCCGGTTCCAATGGAAAAATTCAGCAGGTATGCAAAGATTAGAAACTTTCTGATGAAATTCCGTTTTCCGTTTGTACTTCTCGGTATAATGCTTTCAACACTTCATCAATCTTCATTGGGTACTTTGTTTTTAATTATGCCTTTTAAATTATATCCTCTCTGGTACTCAAATATTTTGCCTGTACAATTTTTCATATCGGCAATCTCCTTAGGTTTAATGATGGTTGCATTCGAAAGTTTAATTTCTCACTGGCTGTATAAACGCGAACCGGAAACAAATCTTGTAGCTAAACTCTGTAAAATCACTGTTTGGATACTATTATTGTATTTTATAGTAAAAATTACAGATATCATCGTGACCGGTAAATCCGGATTGATTTTTAACGGAAGCTGGGAAAGTAATCTTTTTATTATAGAAGTATTAATATCGACTATTATTCCGGGTTTATTATTCTCATTTCCAAAGCTTTGCCGGAACATTAAAATTCAATGGACAGGTTCTATTATGGTGGTTTTCGGAATGTTATTAAACCGGATTGATGTAGGAGGCTTGGTGATGCTTGGTGCAACCGGAGATACCTATACACCGGCCTGGACTGAAATTGTTATAAGTCTTGGAATCGTATCCGCTGCGGCATTAGTCTTACTATTTGTAATTGAAAACTTTAATATTTGGGAAATACAGCCGAAAGAACCTGAATCACTTCCTTATACTCCTCCTTCTTTCGATTTCACAACAAAGACGTGGCTCGGGACACCGGAAATTTCAGGTACAGCCAAACACTCTCTAGCATTTATTTTAAGTTTTGCAATCGGAATGTTTTTAATGCCGGGTAAACATTTGCATAACCAGGGAATTGATAATATAAAAGTAAAACCTGCTACAGGAATAGATACATTATACATTAATGGTAATAGGGATGATCAGTTTGTAAAATTTCCACATCAGGCTCATATAAAATGGATTAAAACACATGGAATTTTGATTAATGGCAATGATAGTTGCAAGACATGCCATCATCTAAATTTACCGGGTGAAAAACTTAGCCAGTGCTGGGAATGCCATACAAATATGTATGCACAAGTGGATTTTTTTCAACATGATTGGCATGCTTCAACTAAAGGAGCCGATTTAAAATGCGACAATTGCCATAAAGTTGGTGTTAATAGAAACGCTCAATCTGCCAAGCAGTGTACCGATTGTCATCCGACATATAAATTTGCAGCTATTAAGAAGGAATCTTCTAAAAAATATTACACACTTTCATATACGGATGCAATGCATAATTTATGTGTATCATGTCATTTAGCTGAATCAAAAAAATTAAAAGACAAACCAAAACTTGCGCTTTGTTCAACATGTCATAAAACTCACCTTCCAAATTATTTAACAACAGGACTTAACTGGGATATCTCGATTCCACATTTTAATAATGTTATAATACCTAATTTAAATAGTAAGGAAAGAGTGAATGTTGAACAATCCGACGAAAATAAATAATCTTATCATTAAACATTTTTATTGTTAAGAATTATTTTTCGACCTCAATATATTTTAAACTAAAAATAAAATTAAATGATATTTATTAATAATTTTTTCTTCTTAAATAAGAACATCCAACAATAAATTATTGTTATTTATCAATCTCAACATAGGAAATAAATTTTTCAGAAATGAAAAATATTTGTGCTATTCCATATAAATAGTTGCAAATAAGAAATTATTTAATGGTATGTATTTTGACTTTAGTATAAGAAAAATAAAGACACCAAAATCTTTATGTTTTATGATAAGCCAAATTTAGTAGATATTAATTGTCCTTTCTGTAATAGTACAAGTATTATTAAACACGGAAAAACTTCCGCCAATATTCAACGTTACAGATGCATGTACTGCCATAAGACATGGGTGCAAAATAAATTACCAAAGCAAACGCCTGATATTGGAACTTTAACGGAAGCATATTTAAGCGGTTATTCATACAGGGATTTACGTTCAATATATCATAGCTCGCCGATTAGAATAAATCAAAAAATAAGAGAATATTTAAAAGGCTGTTCTTCATGGGAAGAATATCTTGATGCTTGCACTCCTAAGCATGAATCCAGGTTAATTCATCTTGTAGGAAAGAAATTTAAATGCAAATTAGGAAACGATGATGAACATTCAATGTATCTTGCTTTAGCTATAGATGCATTATCAACCGTAGTTCTTGGTTTTGAACTCGGAAGAAGAGATTCGAGAGAAATTTGGATTCGTTTATTGGATCGAATTAATTGCAGAGGCTTTGCATGTCCTACATTTATGTCTTATGGATTTAAAACAATTGAAGACGCGATTAAGATTGTTTTTCCTTATGCAACAACATTTATTAATTATACCAGAACTTGTTATGATAAACAGTTAAAAAAAGAATTAATTTATTCACCTGATATCAGAGACTTAATTAACGAAGCGATAAATGCATATAAAATTGGACAAGCTTGCCAATTGAAAAATTATCTTGTTGTGTTTAAAGATAAAAGGATGAGACAAATTGTTATGAACTCACGCGGATATTTTATACACCGGCTTCAGGAGAGAATTAATAAAAGATCCAACATAAGGTTTGAAGGACTGTTAAAAGCTTTTCAAAAAAGATTTGAAAAATTTCATATGATTAAGTATGACCCGCTTCCTATAATAAACGGCTGGATAGCATGGTGGATGCTTGCACCGCTTCCGATAGGTTTCAGCAGGCTGTCGTTATATCTTCAGCATCCGCATAAAACAACATTTAAAAATTTTAATTGCGGTACTTTACCTATGCCTTTAAAACTCGATATTGATAGTGAAGAAATGAGGACGTTTGTTATAGAACTGGCTGTTAGAGCATTACAAATTCCAATCAAATAAAAAAGAAAAATCATCTTTCCCCTTATCTTTTCTTCTTCTAGTTTATACAACACATAGATTACAAAATCGAATTTAATATTGTTTTAGCCTCACTGCTTATTTAAGTTTATTCGTGATTGTTATATAAAAGTTTCTTAGAAATTGAATAAATAAAATTTGTTAATACATTCATTTAATTAAAATAAAAACTAAATAGTGCACATTAAATTCTACAAAAGGAGTAAAAATGGCTGATAATAAGCGCAAGACACCGAAGCTGGATGAACTTGAAAAAGGTGCTTGGCCTAGTTTCGTTACAGAAATTAAAACAGCTGCCGAAAAAAATCCAATGTCCAGTGATTTATTAGGGCAACTTGAACTTTCTTATGAAGAAAGAATAGGGCACTGGAAACACGGCGGAATAGTCGGAGTTCTTGGATACGGCGGCGGTGTTATCGGTAGATATTCCGATCTGCCTGAGAAATTTCCGAACGTCTCTCATTTTCACACATTACGTATTAATCAACCGGCCGGATGGTTTTATACCTCGGATATCCTAAGAAAACTATGTGATATTTGGGAAAGACACGGTTCGGGTTTAACGAACATGCATGGTTCTACCGGTGATATGGTTTTTCTAGGAACAAGAACAGAAGAACTTGAACCGATTTTTAGTGAGCTAACCGAATTAGGCTTTGACCTAGGCGGTTCGGGCTCGGATGTTAGAACTCCAAGCTGCTGCTGCGGTAAAGCCCGTTGTGAGTGGGCATGTTACGATACAATGGCTTTAACTTATTTCTTAACCATGCATTACCAGGACGAACTTCACAGGCCGGCATTCCCTTATAAATGGAAATTTAAAATGTCCGGTTGTCCGAACGATTGTGTTGCTTCTATTGCACGTTCTGACATGTCAATAATTGGAACTTGGAAGGACGATATTCAAATAAATAAAGAAGAAGTAACAAATTATGCGAAGACCGGATTAAATATTCAAAGAGATGTAGTTGGCAATTGCCCGTCTAAATGTATGGAATGGGACGGTAAGGAAATTAAGATTGATAACAAAGCTTGCGTTAAATGTATGCATTGTATTAATACTATGCCGAAAGCACTCGCGCCCGGAAAGGAAAGAGGTGCATGTATATTAATCGGTGCAAAAGCACCTATTGTTGAAGGCGCATTACTTTCATCGGTTTTAATTCCTTTTATAAAACTTGAACCTCCGTATAAAGAAATTACAGACCTGGTTGAGAAAATTCATGATGTCTGGTCTGAAAACGGAAAGAACCGTGAAAGAGTGGGTGAATTTATACAAAGAGTAGGCATGGGTAACTTTCTTGAAGCAATCGGCGTTGAACCGATTCCCGAAATGGTCGCTCATCCGAGAGAAAATCCGTATGTATTCTATGAAGAATACTTCGAAGACGATTCGGAAGAATCAGGTGAAACTGAAGAAGATAAGTAATTATTATTTATTAGTTAACGTGAAAAATTTATAATTACATTCAATAAGGAATCTTAAAATGGCAGAAGAGAAAAAGAAAAGGCTTACCGATATTGGTCCGCCTCATTACGAAAAATTTTTACCACCGATAATTAAAGAAAATTACGGTAAATGGAAATATCATGAAATATTAAAACCGGGAGTAATGGTTACAGTATCGGAAAGCGGCGCGAAACTATATACTGTACGTGCAGGTTCGCCAAGGTTACTTGGTATTGATAAAATTAGAAAATATGCTGACCTGGCCGATAAATACTGCGACGGATTTTTAAGATTTACAAGCCGTCATAATGTAGAGTTCTTGCTTACAGATAAATCAAAAATAGAACCGCTTATCAACGATCTTAAAGCATTAGGGCATCCGGTCGGCGGTATGGGAAATTCAATTTCAAGTATTGTCCACACACAAGGCTGGGTACACTGCCATTCGGCAGCAACCGATGCATCCGGTATTGTTAAAT
>JBJKQE010000134.1:0-3139 GCA_046705645.1 Ignavibacteriaceae bacterium
TGGAGAAATATGAAAGGCGGTACCGGAGCTGAATTAATTGCTACAGTTGGACGAGGTGTTCAAACTTATACTGATGACGACTTTACATTAACCCGCAGTTATACAGACTACCTGCTTTATTATGATGTAAGGGAATATTATTCAATCGAAGGCACTTATTCTACACCGGCGTGGCTGGCAATCTACGGAGGTCCTCCATTGCCGAAGGTTTCTCCAACTGCTGATTCAAAAAATTTAGCACAGGAAGTTAAAGCCTATTCACTTGCTTGTTATCCAAACCCTTTTAACCCATCGACTCTTATACATTATGAAATTCCTAATGAGGGATTGGTAGTTTTAAAAATATATGACAATATTGGACGAGAGGTTAAAACACTTGTCAATCAATATCAATCTAAAGGAAGGTATGACATCAATTTCAATGCAGATAATCTTGCAAGCGGAATATATTTCTATAGGCTGCAATCAGGCAGTTTCATTTCCACAAAAAAGATGTTACTTCTCAAATAATTTTAGGGAGCGCAAGCTCCCTATATTAATAATAAAGCTTAAGTGAAATATGATAGAAATATATCTTAATTAAATGTTTGATCTCTTAATATTTTTCTAGGTATAATAGAAAGTCTATTGAATAAATTCATTCAGAAAGGATCATTTGGAACTCAGAATGTCCTCTAAGAGAATAGGTTAGATATACAATATTTAATATACTGTTTGTTATATGGAGATGATTGAGAAATTATGGAACATACAGTTCATGGATATTTCATTAGGAAAAATCAAAGACGGAATAATTGCAACCGTGTATTGTCTTGGAATTATTAAATCTGATGGCAGTATTAGATACCCTCATCCCGACGCCGAAAATGAACAACTTTGGCAAAACAGCCCAAGAATTTTTTGATTCGTTTCAGTTAAGAAATGAGTTTAATCAATAAGATTTTGATTAAAGTCTTCTTCTTTTTTAGATGAATAATAAATATTTAAATACCTTTTTTAAATTCAAAAGCTTTAGTTCAAAAAATACCTAGAATAAGAAAATAAGGACCAATATTTAATAGGTAGCTATAACTAATACTTCTACTTATTAAATCTACGTATTTCTACTTACGTAGTTCCACTTAGTTTTTCTACGTAGTTTTACTTAAGTATTTCTACTGATTTTTTTGGTTTAACAAATTATTACATTGTTAAAAGCTTTAATCAAATTATTAAAGCAAATTGGGTATAGGGTGAATTAAAAAGGAAAGGGAATCATTAATGAAAACAACTCTGCAAGTTCTGGCTTGTCTTTTAATACTTAACTCTTCGGCATTTTCTCAAGGCAAATTCTCCTTGCAATTGGATGGAGGTATAATTTCTCCATTTAACTCTTCTAACGGTATTTCTTTTAACTTACAAGCAAATTATTATATCAATTCAACTTTTATTTTATATATTTATTCCGGTGTTTCGGGATGGAGCAGAAATAAAGTTGTATTTTGGGATTATGGGAAAACCAATCCTTCTTATTTGGGCTATGGGACACGTAATTTTAATTCATATTCTGAAGATAATCATTTACTAATACCTTTCTATTTCGGATGTGCCTTTAATTTCCATCTTAATAAAATATTAAACCCTTTCTTAATTGCCGAGATCGGCTATTCCTATTTAAGCTTTAACAGCTATGAGAACTCGAAAGCAGCAGACCCGGTAACAGGGATAACCGAATATTACTTCCCGGATAAAAGCACAAGAAAAGTTAACCGGGAAAATTTATTCGGAGCAGGAATAGGCGGAGGATTATCTTTACCTGTTTCCGAAACAATGAATTTATTAATACTAATAAAGCTGAATAGTATTGTAAATAATAAATATAATGGTTTGTTAAGCACAAATGGTACTTACATAACATTTACAGCAGGCGTAAATTATCGATTATAATTTTTATCAAACAATTGCGAAGAAAAATGCTTAATATTATTGGAAAACAAAAAACTGGCGAAGTAATTACTTATATAACATTTTTTTTAATGCTGCTTATTACTTTCCAAAGCTGTAAAAGCCCTGACGGACCTAATGAAATACAGCCCGGCAGAAGTGATTATACTTGGAGGGCGGATACAATTAAGATTCTAAATAATGGTTTAAATCTTACAAGAATTTGGGGAATAACTCAGTCAAATGTTTGGGTTGTTGGAACTGGCACTTCATCGTTTTTATCAATCTGGCATTATAATGGAGATAGATGGGGGTGTGATTCTATTGGAAGGAATAATGATCCATGGGCAATAATAGGATTTTCAAGCAATGAAGTCTGGATGGGAAATACTAACAGTACAATTTGGAAATATGATGGTTCTCAATGGCAAGTTTTTGGAACATATAGCGACAGTGGTTTTGATGAAATTTGGATCCAAGGCTTTGATGGAACGGGCTCTAATAATATATATGGAATAGGCAGTGCAAATCAGTCATATGGAAGTAACTACGAAGCTATTTTAATGCACTATGACGGCACTACATGGAAAATATTGAACATACCTACTCTTAAAGTAGGGTTTAATGAATGCGGGTTTGATAGGGTTAGAGGTAATTTGATTATTGAGGGAACCTACTACAATCCCAACGGATGGGTAGAAAAGGTTTATGCATGGAACGGGAAAAAATTAAATGAGCTATATTCAGGTTCTACTTATGCCCCGGTTAGCAGAATCCAGAATCAAGTTTATGTTTATATGAATAAGAAGTTGTATAAATATGGTAATGGAAAGCTTGTATTATGGAAAGATATGTCGAATACAGACTGCGCAAGTAAAATCTGGTGTGGCAGAAGTGAAGATGATTTCTTTATGCGTTCTTCAATGGGTATTGGGCACTATAACGGTACCGACTTTGAAACAGTATATAAGATTTATGGAGACACTGACATTAATGGCGGATGTATTTTCCCAAATGATGTATTTTTCATTTTACATAATTATCAAACAGGTGTAAACGTATTTGTTCATGGGGTATTAAGATAAAAATAATAACTTGTTTAGGAAAAAATGAGTAAAAAGATTCTAAGTTTTTTAAGGTCTATAATTTTTTCTTTGGTTTTGATTAACTCATGCACTAACCCTGTAGGTACCGGCCAAAACCAGATTGGTTTTGG
>JBJKQE010000135.1:0-11616 GCA_046705645.1 Ignavibacteriaceae bacterium
AAAGTACCGGGTCTTAATCACGCTATAGTTTATTCTTGAGCGAAGCATAGACTTAATCGGTTCTTTGGGTATTTTAATTAATCCTTTTTTGTTTATAAATATTTTTATAAAATTATTATTAATTACAATATAAGTCTAATGGAGTAAATCGAACCATAACTTAGATAAACAAATCACGTTACTGTCTGTTTTCTAGATTGAATTAAAAAAGGGATGGCTGCCCATCCCTAAATTTTTAATAAAGCAAATGTTTAAATGATCCTGGTGCAAAATACGGCATCAGCTTTCCTTTTTGAAAAGCCTTTTTAGCAAGTATTATACTGCTCGGAATAGTTGCAACATCAATCAGAGGAATACTGGCACCAAATTTACTATTAATAACTTTTATAAATTGATTTGCTAAAATTGCCTGGCCTTGATCAGTCGGATGGACTCCATCCAATCCAAACAATCCGCCTAATAAAAATTCTGCATTAAAATTTAATCCGTCCGCAGAATAACCTGAAGCAGCAACTTGATTAAAAAATGAATTAACATCAAATAATGCAAAATTACTGTGCTGACCAACTAAGGCTGAAATTGTACTATTGTATGAAGCAGTTGTTGTTTTTGCAGTTGATATTTCAGAAGCATCCAGAATTAATGCATCCGGCCACGGATTAGCCGGAGAAAGTCCAAATGGCGATGTAGTATCAATACCGGGCGGAAGTGCAGGATAGCCGTAATCTCTATAAAATTTACCGGTCGGATAACCAATTAAGGATGCATATGTCATTCCCGGTAATGTAATAAGTACACTATAGGAAGCTAAATTTAAAACCGTTGCAAGGCTGGTGGTTGTCCCTCCATGGTTTTGATAAAAAATTCCTTGGAGATTATGATTGGCTAATTGCAGAGCGATTAACGGACCAACTGTTGTGAAATACGGGATACTTGTTACATCGGGAATATTTGCAACGACAACTTTAGCTCCCAAAGTATTTAAACTATCAATAAGGTTTGAATACAGATATGCAAAAGTAGTGGGGTCAGTCGGTTGTGCTGGTGACGCACCACCGCTTGTGGCAAAACCTAAAACATCATTATTTCCGATCCACAGAGTTACAAAAGTCGGATTAAGAGCTTTAGCTTGTGCAAATTGTGAACCTTGACCTCTTAACACCAGATCAAATAAGGGATTTGGTTTATTTGCATATAGTGCAGAAGCGCATGTAGTTGAACTTGTAGCATTCAAGACATCATAAAGCAATGCACCCGGAATACCTAAATTATTATAGGGAAATTTATAATTGGTATTGATAGGTGAACCCTGGCTTGGATTCGTATAAATGTCAATTTGATTATTTGCCAGATCAAATGATTTAACTTCCAATCTGCCTGCTGTTCCCGGATCTGAAATTAATGGTTCTTCAAAAGTTGTACCTACTTGTTTTGCAATTAAATTTCCGTAAGCATAGATTTGTGCACTTTCATAGAGTGAACCGGATTGATAACCTGCAGTTAAGCTGTTGCCTATTGTAACAAACCGGGTTAAATCGGCGCTGCCGCTTTTAGGATTTAATACCGGGGCTGTTATATCTGTTTTATCCTGACATCCCCAAAAAATAATTATAACAAGAAATGCGGTAAAAATTAAATTCAAAGATTTTTTCATTTTTTTCATCCTTTCTTTTTTATAAACCGTACGATAGAGTTAATGATACTAAATTAGCGGCCGTATTATAAGTACCGTTGAAAGGAGAAATTCCCTGGGTATAATTTTCTTGTGAATCGGTAACCGTCAGTTGACTTCCTCTAATAAACAAGTAAGCTGCATCTACATTAAGGTTATTTGTTAACTGATAACCTACACCAACGCTAAATCCCAGACGGTTTGCATCCGGCAATGACGGATTTAAATATTGGGCCTTTACAGGATCCTTATCATAATAAATTCCTGCACGAACTTGTAAATCCTGCATCAGTGTATATTGTGCTCCCAGACGAAGAATATATGAATTATCGTAAAGTCTTGGGCTGGACTTAACCGATTTGGGAGAAGAAAAATCTACAGTTAAGCTGTCATAGCTCGACCAGCCGACATATTGAAAATCAAAACTGACAAGGAGATCGGGAATAAAGCGGTAAGCAACACCGACTGCTAAATTAATCGGAGTAGTTAAATCTGCAGTTGCCCCGCCGTTTGGTAACTGGGATGCTAATTGAACCGGACCGGTTGTCGTTGCCGTTCCGCTAAAGTTATATTTAACCTGACTGTGGAATGATACTCCTATTGAAAGGTCATCGACAGGTTTATAAAGGGCGCCTAAATTAAAACCCCATGCAGAATTATCTTTACCGGTAAGAGTGGTAAAAGCATCGCCTGCAAATACAGGAAAAGGAGTTTTTTGAGAAATTGTAACAGTTGCAAAACTATATTCCAAGCCTGCACTTACCGTAAGATTATCCATTAAATTATATGCAACTTCCGGGGTAATAACAAAAGTCTGCAGCTTTGTTTCGATAGCCAGATATTTTCCAATCCAATTCGGATCCCATTTGGAAGCTAATCCAAAAGGACTAAAAAATCCTAACCCAAATGCCAAATCTTTGTCATAACTATAGGTAGCATAAAAATGAGTGGGGAAAAATGTTTGTTTTGCCGCATCGTATTCGGTAATATCCGGGCTTACACCTCTAAAAGAAAAAGTCGGCGCTATCATAGTTGTACCAAGCATTAAATGTAAGCCTGATAATTGAGTTAATCCTGCACCGTTAAAATAAATTGCAGATGGATCATTGGAGATAGCAGTAAATGCACCTCCCATTGCCATCGCTCTAGCTCCATGTTCATTGAGCTGAAAACCGCCTGCGAAAGTTTCGCTTGCTATGATAATTAGGGTAATGGTAAAAGCAAAGAACTTGACCTTCACGGGACCTCCATAATGTTATTAGTAAAGTTAATTATTTTATTGCTATAAATTGACTATTCAATTGTAAATAAAACTGCACCTTTTTCCACCGCACTCCCCTCTTTAACCAATACTTCACTTAATATACCGGAACGAGGCGAGCGCAGATCATTTTCCATTTTCATAGCTTCAAGAATTAATATTGTTTCTCCTTGTTCTACTTTATCGTTCATCTTCTTCTTTATCTTAAGTATCATACCCGGCATTGGAGCTTTGGCCTCCGTCTTTTTATGTATTGAACTCTTTTGCTGCAGCAGTTCGCTTACCCTTTCCTGCAACGCGGTACGAATTACGGTTTCGTACGGGTATCCGTCTATCAAAAGTGAATATCTGCCGCTGCCCGTTTTATCTGCAGACACTTCAAAGAACTGCTCATTAATTTTTAATAAATAAGTGCGGCTGCTTAAAAGTATTAAATCGCAGTCATAACTTTTATTATCTACAAATATATGCGAATTATTTGAAAACGAAACGGTTTTCTTTTTATTATTTAAAGTTATAACAAAATCACTCATACATTAAATCGATCCATTTATTGTCCGGCTTGGCATTTGTTAAATTCTCATTTTTTCTTTTACCGGATGTATTTTCTTTTACCATTGCCGTAAAGATTGCAGCCGCATTATCCAGGTTAACTTTATTATTTTCTTTATCAAGAAATATGTGTAAATCCCCGGATTCTTTTTCCAGGAAGTTAATATCAAATTTACCGTTAATAAAATTTTTATTATTAAAGACTGATTTTAAAAATGAAATATTTGTCGTTACACCGGCAATTTTATACTCATCCAGGGCTCTTTTCATCCTTTGAATTGCATTTGCCCTGTCATTTGCCCAGCACACAAGCTTTGCAATTAAGGGATCATAATAAACCGAAATTTCGGAACCCGTATCGAATCCGTCATCAACTCTAACACCCGGCCCCATAGGCGGTTTATAATCATAGATTACGCCTGTTGACGGTAAAAAATTATTTTCAGCATCCTCGGCATAAATCCTGCTTTCCATTGCATGGCCGTTAATTTTCAAATCATTCCGGCCGAATGATAATTTATTACCCGAGGCAATTGAGATCTGCTCCTTAACAAGGTCAATTCCGGAAATTAATTCGGTAACCGGATGTTCTACCTGAAGCCTGGTATTCATCTCAAGGAAGTAAAAATTCTTATTTGCATCCATTAAAAATTCAATTGTGCCTGCATTATAATAACCGCAGGCTTTAGCTGCATTTACCGCTGCGGCTGTAATTTTTTCTCTTGTTTCCGAATCAACAAAAGAAGAAGGAGCTTCTTCAATAATCTTTTGATGTCTTCTTTGAACGGAGCATTCCCGTTCGAAGAGATGCGCATAATTTCCATGCATATCGCCGATTATCTGAACTTCAATATGCTTCGGGTTTTCTATAAACTTTTCAATATAAATCGAATCATCACCGAATGCCTTCAAAGCCTCCCTTTTAGC
The DNA here is from genome assembly GCA_046705645.1 of Ignavibacteriaceae bacterium. GTDB lineage: Bacteria > Bacteroidota > Ignavibacteria > Ignavibacteriales > Ignavibacteriaceae > FEN-1297. Next base: position 4,413 of record JBJKQE010000135.1, read on the forward strand.
GGCTTCAAATGCATCTTCAAATTCACTTTTAGATGAAACGTTTCTCATCCCTTTACCGCCGCCTCCTGCAGAAGCTTTCAGCAAAACCGGGAAGCCTATCTCTTCAGCCGACTTAATTCCTTCTTTTAACGAGGTAATGGGCTTTGTTGTACCGGGCACAATCGGAACGCCGCTCTTCAGCATTAATTCGCGCGCTGCCGTTTTACTGCCCATCATTGCAACCGATTTTGAAGACGGACCTATAAATATAATCTTTTCATCTTCACATAGTTTTATAAAGCCGGAATTCTCCGAAAAGAAGCCGTAGCCAGGATGTATTGCATCTGCGTTTAATTTTTTTGCCAGCTCAATAATTTTTGTTTTATTCAAATAGGATTGGGATGAAACCGGATCGCCGATATTAAATGCTTCATCCGCCATGCGGGTATGCAGCGATCTTTTATCCGCATCGGAATATACGGCAATAGACTTTATATTCAGTTCCTTGCATGCTCTGATTATTCGAACTGCAATTTCTCCCCTGTTGGCTATTAAAATTTTTTTTAACAAAACCGACCTAATTTAATTCCGCTATTGTTATTCCCTCGCCGCCGAATTCAACCGGGGCAAAAAAATAATTTTTTACTTTATCGTGTTTCTTAAGTATATCATGTACAGTCTTTTTTAATGCTCCCGTTCCTTTACCGTGTAAAATTTCAACTCTTTCCAAACCTGTCGAATAAGCACTATCAATAAATTTTAATATTTCGAACTCAACTTCTTCCGGCTTTTTACCTCTAATATCTATTTTGTAATCAGCCGGTGCTATTGTATATTGATTTCGGCTCAGGCTATCCGGTTTATCTTTTTGCCGTTTTGCAAGAATTAAATCTTTTAAAGCCACCTGCATTTTTACGGAACCCATCTTAATAGTGGCTTTATTTTTATCTTTTATAATATCTATAATTTCGCCTACGGTTTCGGTATTTTTAATACCGACGAAATTTCCGACATTAAAATTAGCCTTTTCCGGTGATAAGTCAACATTATCATAAAAAAGATTTTTATTCTCTTGTTTTGCTTCACTAATTATACTGCGGGCTTTTTTAATGACTTCCTTTTCTGCGCCGGATTCCTTTAATTCTTTAATTACCAATTCTATCTTCTTATTAATCCCTTTTAAATAATCTTCGGCATCCGATTTTGTCTTTTTAAGTATCTCCTTTTTTTCTTTATCCAGTTTATCAATTTTCTGTGTATATAAATTTGAAAGTCCGCGCAGCCTTGTATTCTCAATTTCAATACTTTTTAATTTAGACTCCAGTTCCTGGGATTTTTGTTCAATATCCACCAGGAAATTTTCTATCTTATGTTTATCCGTATCCAGATGATTCGATGCTAATAATAAAAAGTCGTCAGGCAGGCCAATTCGCCTGGCAACTTCAAAAGCATAGCTGGAACCGGGAATTCCCTGCTTGAATACATATGTCGGTTTTAAATTTTGAGTGTCGAATTCCATTGCGGCATTTTCAAATCCTTCAAGATCATTTGCAATTAATTTTAAGCTTCCGTGATGAGTAGTAGCGAACACAATACTGTCTTTTTCTTTTAACTTAATCAGAACCGCAGCGGCCAGTGCGGAACCTTCGGCAGGGTCGGTTCCCGTACCGATTTCATCCAGGAGCACTAAAGATTCATTATCCGCTTCTTCCAAAATATTTTTGATATTTGAAAGATGGGAACTGAAAGTAGACAGATCATCTTCAATTGATTGAGAATCGCCGACATCCAATAAAATCTTACTAAAGAAATTAAAATTTGAATCCGGGCTTGCGGGTATATGAATACCTGATTGAACCATTAAAGCCAGCAATCCTATTGTTTTTAAAACGACTGTCTTCCCTCCGGCATTCGGGCCCGTAATTAAAACAACTCTTTTATTTTCAATAGAAAAATTCAAAGGCACTGTTCCGCTCTTACCGAATTTTCTCAGCAGAATCGGATGTCTTGCATCGTTAATCCTGAACGGTTTCCGATTATTTATTTCCGGGAAAGAGCCTATTATTTCCAGAGAGTAATTTGCCCTTGCAAAAATCGTATCTAAATATGCAACCGTATTAAGAGATTCTTTAAGCGGTTTACTTACATCTCTTATTCTTTTAGTAATTTCTTTTAACAGCCTTTCTACTTCCCTTCTTTCGGCAAATGAAAGAGAGACAATATCATTATTTAATTCCAGTGTTTCTTCCGGTTCAATATAAACCGTCTGCCCGGTAGATGACTCGGAATGAATAAAACCGCGGATGTGTCTTTTATGCTCGGCTTTTACGGGTATTACAATTCGCCCGTCCCTTAGTGTTAAATATTCTTCCCTTACTATATCTTTATTTGTAAGAGATTTAATTAACCTGTTGACGGACTTTACCAATTCATCGGATTTATCCCTTATTTCTTTCCTAATTTCCATTAATTTAGCGCTGGCATTATCCCGGATATCACCGTTTTCATTAATTATTTTTTGAATATAATGCTCAAATAATTTATCGACGAATAACTGACCGGCTAATTCGTAAAGTACCGGAGCTGTTTGAGAGTTTTGCTTTAAGTGATGCGACAAATTCCTGGATATAACCGCAAGCTTTAATATCTCCAGAATTTTTTTGCCGTCGATTACCGCACCTTCTATATTGCTTTTTGATATTGCCTCGTTAAGATCAGGCAGGTATTCAATCGGGGGAGGAATGTTTTTAATTAGAATTTCTTTTGCTTCATTTACAAGCTCACCCTCGGATTTTATTTCATTAAGACTATCAACGGGTGCAATTGATAATAACCGGTTCTTCCCTATTTCAGTTGCACAATAAGCGGAAACATACTGAAGGACCTTTTGATATTCTAATTTTTCCAGTACCGAAGCCGGGATCATTTTACCGAATCTTTATCATTTATATATTCTTTTATAATTTTTTTAGTTTCAGGAGTATAACTTTTTATAATATCTATTGTGGAAGGGATGATACTGTATACGGGTTTGTAAAACACCGAGCCTTCCGTAAGATTTTTCGAAGGGAAATTAAAAATATTTAGAAGGAAAAGAACTGCGCTTAGGAAATATAAAATTTGAATTATTCCTACAATGCCGCCGATTATCTGATTGAACATGTTATTTATTTTGTCAAACGGGTGAACCACTCTTTTCATAACCGAAGTAATGAAAACAATTAATAAAAATATTAAGATTCCGCCGATAATTTCGGAAAGGTAGAATTCAATGCCGAACAAACCTTCAATATACCTGCCGGTAAAGTCGGAAAATTTTATTGCTAAAAATATTGCAAGTCCGAACCCTATCAGCCCTATAATTTTTCTTACAAAGCCGTCTTTAAAACCCAGAATAAATCCGACAGCTACAATAGCAAAAATAATTACATCAAGTATGTTCAATTAATCCCCAGGAAATGTTCCACAACAGATTTAACAACCTTACCGTCGGTTTTGCCTTTAAGAGATTTCATAACCTGCGGCATCAGCTTAGGAAAATCATCCTTTGCTGCCGCCCCGATGCTTTCCGCAATTTTTTTAACTTCATTCAGAATTTCATCTTCAGTCAGCTGCTTAGGAAGATATTCTTGAATTACCGCAAGTTCATTCTCTTCTTTTACAGCCAGGTCTTCACGACCGGCATTTCTGTACTGCTCAATCGAATCTTTTCTTTTTTTTGCAGCGGAGCTTAACAGCTTAATTTCTTCCTCACCGTTTAATTCTTTACCGCTTCCGCTTTTTTCAAATTCCAAAATCAAAGCTCTTATCGATCTTATAGTTTCAAGGCGAAGTTTGTCGCCGGACTTCATTGCCGCTTTTAAGTCTTCGTTAATTTTTTCTCTTAATGCCATCTTACCCTCATAAATTAAAAAGGCAGGTTAGTAATTACAAACCTGCCTTGAAATTTAATATAAAAAATATTTAGAATCTATCTATAATTTCACATTAGTTGAATAATTTATACGCAACCACGAAGCTTTCCTAAGTTCCTGCTGAATATCGGTTACCTTCCCCATATCTATAATTTTATCGATCCTTAAAGACACAATAACATTCGGCAGGGATTTCCGTTTCGTATACATTATAGGTTCGACCTCATTTAACTTAACAATCGAGTCGTTTATTTGGATTTTACCAGATTTTCCGACCCAGATATATGAAACGAGCCTTTTATTTTCGATCTTCTCAATTGCTTTTGCCGAAGGCAGAGCAAATTGAACGTGTACTTCAACTTCCCTTAATGTTGTTGTAACCATAAAGAATAGGAGAAGCATAAAAACAATATCCGGCATGGATGCGGTCGGAATTTCTTGTTTTGTATTTGCCCTTCTTTTTTCGAATTTCATTATTTATTCCTCAACTTATTTTTTAATCGATTCTGGTTCTGCCAGTGAAATAATAATAGGGACTTTATCTTTCACTACATTTTGATTATCCGAATCAAGGTCGTTAAATTTTTGCCCGTAATGGGAATAAGAATACTCATCCCTAACTTCAAAATAGGCCTGCTTAATCTGGTCTAATGCCTGAATGTAAATATTGTAATTCGTTTTCCTGTCCGTTTTAACGGAGACGATCAGCTTCTTATCCATCGGCAAATCAATTTTAGAGGATATTCTCGGCTTCAATTGATTTTTAATTTGAATAACGGGAATCGGTTTCTCATCAAGAAGTACATCACCGTTTTCGTTAATAAGGACAGCCGCCATTCTTTCTTTCGGAACTTTAACATTTTTTACATCGGTTACATATTCGGGTAATGTTAGTCCTATGCCGGTATCAACATCAATAGTTGTAGCAACAAGAAAGAATAATAAAAGCAAAAATGCAATATCAGCCATTGAACTTGTGGGGATTGAGGCTTCGGCAATTTTTTTCTTTCTTATCATTTTAATACTTGTTTTTATTTTTAAAAATTATGGTATTATTTATTTTTTCTGATCTTTAATTCATATAGAGCATCAATCAGCTCTACCGAACTTTCTTCCATATCGCCGACCAAACGGTCGATGCGGGAAACAAAATAATTATAACAAACCTGCAGAAGCATTGCTACAACCAAGCCGAACAGGGTGGTTAATAAAGCTATGGCAATACCGTTTGCTACAATAGCCGGGGAAATTTGTGCAGCTTCTTTAATAGCATCGAAAGCTTCGATCATACCTTGAACAGTACCGGTAAATCCGAGCATAGGTGCGAGAGTAATAAAAGTAGAAATCCAGATCATTCCCTTTTCAAGGAAACCCATTTCAATTCCGCCGTAGGCTATAATAGCTTTTTCAGCAGCTTCCAATCCTTCGTCGGCTCTTAAAAGACCGGCATGAAATACGGAAGCGACAGGCCCGCGCGTACTTGCGCAAATTTCTTTAGCTTCTTCAACACCGCCGTTTTCAAGCGCTTTAGTAACTTTAACAAGAAATTCCTTGGTATTAACTCTAGCCCTGGATAACGTCCAGAACCTTTCTATGGAAAAAGCCAGACCTAAAACCAGGCAGGCTAAAATAGGGTGCATAAAAATACCGCCGGCGGCATATTTTTCTGCTAACCAATTTAAAGGACTTGTGCCGCTAGTAGCCTGTGCTATTAGGGCAGTAATCGACGTGAATGCAGCTAGTACTTGCATATAGCATAACCTCCTAATGATTATATTATGTTCAAAACGAAAAAGTTTTATTTAAAAAATATTTGTTTACAAGTTTACTTATAAGATTAAACTCCATAACAAAATTTGCAGGAAGACTCCCTGTATCCTCTATTAATTAGTTACTTACTTCAAATCTTTCTTTCAGTTCCAGGATATTTCCCGTAATGAAATTAAAATTGTTAAATAAGCCGAATGCCAATTCACCGATTTCTTCCGGTTTTATCCAGGCAGAATAATCGGCATCCGTCATCCATTCCCTATTAGCCGGTGTATCAATAATATAAGGTGCAATTGCATTAACGCTCAATTTAATTTTTCCCCCTTCCAGAGCCAATGATTTCACCAGATGAATTAAAGCACTTTTAGAAACACCGTAAGCAGCTTTTTTTGATTCGGCATGTATCCCGGTTTCAGCTGCCGTAAAACACATAGCTCCCCCATAAGATTCTGCTACAAATTTAGCAAAATATTTTGCAATTAAAAAACTGGTTTTTAAATTTATTTTTAATATATTATCCCAATTTATTACATCGGTATCCCAAACATTTTTGCCCCCGTAATAGCCGCCGATAGCATTATAAAGAAAAAGAAGTTTGTCCTTCCCGCTCTTAACATTTTTAAATGCGGCAATAACATTATCTTCAACAGATAAATCATTTATTATAATTTTCTCGGCGCTTTTATAATTTGTATTATCAAATGAAGATGCAACAAGGTTTTTCTTGTCAAAATCTTTTTCTAAAAATGTTTTCGTGATCCCCCGTCCTAATGCACCGTTTGCACCAAAGATTAATAATTCTTTTTTCATTGATAGTGTTTTACTACAATATTTTTTTAGCATTTAAATATTTTATCCGGTAATTAAGATAGTAATTCGTTTATTAAATAGATAGTGATTTTTAAATTCAAATAAAAATGTAAATGGAAGAAGTAAAAAGTGAAAAAAATTAGTTAACATGAAAATGTCATTCTGAACATTCTTGCATACTATCGATTTGAAAACCGGTAGGCAAGATTGATTCAGAATCTCAGAGACAATGCTAAATGCAGATTCCGGCTCTCACATAGTGATGCCTTCGGCAGGAGGCCGGAATGACGAATACTTTTATACCGTCTTACCGAGCGGAGTCGAGGGATGAGCGGAGACGCGCGATGAGCGGAGTCGAGGGATGAGCGGCGTCGAGGGATGAAATAACCATTAATAATTTCAGCAAATTAATACACAACTTGTTTTATAATGGCAAATAAAAGTGAAAGATAAAAAGTTTAAAGGAGATAGAAGTTAGAAGATTGGAGATAGAATCCTTAGGGTCAGAATCTCAGATTCCGGGTCGTAGCCCGGAATGACGGTAACCTGAGTACGGGATGACAGAATTCTTAGAAAGCATTGACAATTCATATTGACATTACATCGTCATTCTGGCGAACCTGTCCGGCGAAGACGGACCTGTCCGGCGAAGACGGAAGCCAGAATCTCAGAGATTGCGGATTCTGCCAAAGGCGCACAAGCAAACCCGCAATGACGGCAAACTTAGGAAA
>JBJKQE010000136.1:0-2876 GCA_046705645.1 Ignavibacteriaceae bacterium
CTCCGTTCATTTGTTGCATACGGTTTTCCTGTAGAATTTATTAAGAGCAATTTGAATCTAAATTTAAATGCAAACTATTCAAGAACGCCGGGAATTATAAACGGGATAACCAATATTGCAAATTCAATTACTTATGGTTTAGGTTTTGTAGTAGGAAGCAATATTAGCGATAATTTTGATTTTACATTGTCGAGCAACAGCAGTTATAATATTGTTAAAAATACTACACAAACTACCGGCAGTACAAATAACAATTATTCTTCACAAAATACTTCTTTACGATTTTATTGGAGATTCTGGGAAGGATTTGTATTTACCGATGAAGTAAATGACCAATACAATGGAAATTTACCGGACACTTACAAGCCCAATATTCTTATTTGGAATATGGGTTTAGGAATAAAAGTATTAAGCAATGATAACGGAGAAATAAGATTTTCAGCAAATGATGTTTTAAATCAGAATACAAATATTCAGCATAACGTTTCCGATTCCTATATTCAGGATGTTAGAACAAATGTACTGGGAAGATATTTTCTGCTTTCATTTATTTATAATATTAGATCATACTGAAAGTAATTTTTAAGCAAGAACTCTTTTCAATTCTCTTATATTTAATTCGGTGGAAATTCCGTCCTTTCGCCAATGCTTTTTGCAGCCGCTGCAATCAAGTAAAACGCATTGAGCAGGTACTCCGTATCTTTTCAATTCCCAGCCGCCTTCTACAAGAGTAGTTACACAAGCTGAAGCAATTACACCGCATCTTTGCTTTCCTTTTTGCGGTGACCACAATGAAAGATCGGAAGCATGAGGAATAACATAAACATCAAATCTTTTCTTTAACCCCATAATTCTCAGTTGATTCACCCTGCATTTCGGTTCGCAGTCTCGGCATCTCAATCCTTTTTTCTCTTTTTCAGCTTTGCAATTTTCGTCATTGTGAGCTCTCATACAGCCAGGTAAGAGTAACGCTTTTGTATCGGTTTTTAAATAATCTTTCTGGAAAGCTCTGTTCATTAATTCTGCACCCACCATATTAAGATGATATTCTTGTCGGCTTCTGGTGCAGGAAATTCTATCTTCTCTCCAGCGGTATTTCTTTATTGTACTAAAAAGAAATCCTTCTACATTTTCCGTATACTTTCCCAATACTTCAATAGAACGTTTAGCAAACCATTCATTAAATTCCGCAATTGATTTAAAGATGTTTGAAAGTGTTTTATCATCCAAAGTTCCCCAGTATGCCCGCCATCTAATAAACCTAAGTGCCTGCTCTCTAAATTCTCCCGTAGCTTCAAACCAAAGACAAACCCTGTCAATATCCAATATAGTTGGTGGTGAGGTCAAATTCTTTTTAGGTCTTCCCGGTAAAAGCACTAGTGTTATTAGAACTCCCCTAAGAAAATCTATTACAGGTTTTAATTGTTGATGTTTTTTTCTCCATTCACCCATTTGTGAAAGAGTTACAAAAGGAGCAAATCTTACTTTTAATGCATAACGTCCATAGGCTTGCCACAAAATTGCAAAGCTCAATAATTCAAGAATATATTCTTCTTGTTCTCTTATTTCTTCAAGATTATAGGTACTTAAGTATTCAATGTATTCTTTTACGATTGGGATAATAGAATTATCAGCATAGAGTAAAACTTCATCGGCAAATTTTCTAACATCTCGATAATAATGTTCAGAATTAATGTTATCTAATTTTAATGAGTAAGTTATTGCTTCCATAATGCACTAATTAATTTATGTGCAATTTTACGATTCCCTTTTAATTTCAGCTTTAAATGCCGCAGAAATTTACAATTTTTTGATAACAATTTCCAAATAGATAAAAATATCTTAAATTTATTTATAAAGGTTTGGTTATTAAACTATTAATTAACTAATAATTGTTATGAAATTATTTGTAAGACTAGCTGGTATTAGTTTCTTATCATTCTTCATTATACTTACTTCTCAGGCACAGCAAATAAAGACAGCTGCTGCAGAAAGAAATAATGTTAACACCTCAAAAGATTCCGCCTCTATCTGCTTTATCAGTGATACTCAAGAACCAATGTTTATCGAAAGAATTGTACACAAATACGACAATAATGACAGTGCTCGAAAAATTATATTCAATAAGATTTTAGAAATATCTCCAAAAGCTGTCTTTCATTTAGGCGATATTGTGTCATTGGGTTCAAGCAAAAGTGAGTGGGCAAGAATAGATACATTTGTAAATAAATTATCATCAAAAGGAATTCCGTTTTACCCCATTGTTGGAAATCATGAATATCTACTCTTTTCTAAGTCAGGCATTAAAAATTTTTCTAAGCGATACCCTTTTGCTAACAATACAGGTTATTCAAAAGTAATTACAAATACTGCTGTTGTTTTATTCAATTCAAACTTTAACAAATTATCAAAAGGAAAGTTTAATCAGCAGTTGGAATGGTATAAAAATACGTTAAAACAATATCAAGCTGATTCTTCTATACATTTTATAATTGTCGGATGCCATCATTCTCCATTTACAAATAGTAAAGTAGTTTCTCCTTCAAAAGGAGTTCAAAAATATTTTTTATCGGATTTTTTTAACACACCAAAATGTAAGCTTTTTATAAGCGGACATGCACACACTTTTGAGCACTTTAAGATTAAAGGGAAAGATTTCTTAGTAATTGGAGGCGGAGGCGGAATACAGCAAGAGTTATATACCAGATCCGAAGAAAAATACAGAGATCTTTTTAATACTAATCTGAACGAAAGGATGTTTCATTTTTTAATGATAAACATCCGGAAAGATAAACTAATTGTAAGATTAGAAATGCTTAACAATGATTTTAAAACTTTTGACAGCTCTTATAAATTTACATTGAAACGATTTTAAT
>JBJKQE010000137.1:0-6528 GCA_046705645.1 Ignavibacteriaceae bacterium
TGTAAAGCGCAAACCAGTTTAATCCCGAAATGCACTGCTTTAAATTGTTTGCGATTTTTAACTTGAATAGTAATTCCGCTGCAAATTTCACCTTTATATTTTGGGTTTGTAGACATTTTGGGAATATTGACGGGCGTAAATTTAACAGGCTTTAGTTCAACACCTTTTATATTGTACTCCTTTAGCTCTTTTATAAGCGAATCCGAATTAATATAAGGTGCCCCGATATTAATAAAAGGATGATATGTCCCTCTACCCTCGGAAACATTTGTTCCTTCAATTAAACATAAACCGGGGTAAACAATGGCAGTTTCAAGATCCGGAATATTGGGAGAGGGGTTAATCCATAGTAAATTATAATGGTCGAGATAAAATTTTCTATCCCAATTCTTCATCTTTATTACTGTTAGATCCGGATTTAAATTTTTGCCTATATACCCTTCGCCTGCATACATTTTTGCAAGTTCACAGACAGTCATGCCGTGCATTATTGGTATCGGTGCAATTCCCACAAAAGAGGCTTCATAATCCTTTCTTATAGGGCCTTCAACATTTATCCCGTTTATCGGATTTGGGCGGTCAAGTACAATCACCGGAATATTGTTTTCTGCCCCGGCTTGTAATATGTAAAATAATGTTGAAATGTAAGTGTAGAATCGAGCGCCTACATCTTGAATATCATAAATTAAAACATCTACATTTTTTAACATTTCGGCAGTTGGTTTTTTGTTTTTACCGAAAAGAGAATATACAGGGATGCCGGTTTTAGCATCAACCGAGCTTCCTATGGATTTCCCTGCTGGTGCGTTCCCTCTAATTCCATGTTCGGGACCGAACAGGGCAGTAATTTTAATACCCTTTATTTTGAAAAGCGTATCAACAAGAGGAATTCCGTTTGAAAGAACACCGCTCGCATTAGTCACAAGTCCGATTCGTTTACCTTTAATAAGATTAATATATCTTGAAATTAAACGGTCGGCACCTATTTTCAATTTTTTGCTGTTTGATTGTTCTTGAGGGAACATATTGAAAGGTATAGTTAGAAGAATTAAAAATATAATTAAAAATTTCTTCATTATTGTATAAAAGTGATTGTTATAAAAAAAGAATGACCGCCGTTTTATACTTTGGTCATTCTAGTAATAATTATTTATTTAAGATCGGAATAAATTATAGTCCGAAATTTTCCAATAATTCTTTTCTTGAAAAAAAATGGGATATTTCAATTGCCGCATTTTCATCTGAATCAGAACCGTGAATTATATTTTCGGCTTTACTTGCAGCATATAGTTTTCTAATTGTTCCTTCTTCAGCCTCGGCAGGATCGGTAGCACCAATAAGTTTTCTAAATTCGGATACCGCATTTTCTTTTTCAAGAGCTATCGGAATGCAAGGGCCGGAAGTCATATATTCTATTAAATCATTAAAGAAAGGTCTTTGTTTATGAACTTCATAAAAACCGCCTGCAGATTCTTTTGTTAATTTTACCATCTTCAGTGCTTTAATTTTAAATCCGGCTTCGGTAATTTTAGTTATCACCTGGCCTATTAGATTTTTTCCTACACCATCGGGTTTTATAATCGCTAAAGTTCTGTTACCCAAACGTATCTCCTTTTAAAATATTAAATGAATCGGTTATAAATAATATTATTTTTTCTTTTTTGTTAATTTTTTCACAGCCTTTTTTGATTTACTAACTGCTTTTTTCTTAACAATTTTTCTGCTTTTTAATACCGTTTTAGCTTTCGGTCTAATTGACGCTGTCTTTTTTAATCCTTCAATTGCTCTTAACATTGTGGATCCTAATTCTGCAGGACTTTCAACGACTTTTATTCCTGATTTCTTCATCACTGCCATTTTTTCCGCGGCAGTTCCTTTACCGCCTGATATAATTGCTCCGGCATGTCCCATTCTTCTTCCGGGAGGTGCGGTTCTTCCGGCAATAAAACCTACAACCGGTTTTTTAACATTCTTTTTAATAAATGCAGCAGCTTCCTCTTCGGCCGAACCGCCGATTTCACCAATCATAATTATACCATCCGTAACCGGATCGTCGTTAAACATTTTGATGATGTCTATAAATCGAGATCCGATTACCGGGTCACCGCCGATCCCGACACAAGTTGATTGGCCAAGCTTTACATCCGTTAATTGTTTTACAGCTTCGTAAGTGAGGGTTCCGCTGCGGGAAACAACACCGATTTTGCCTGCTTTGTGTATAAATCCCGGCATTATTCCGATTTTAGCCTTTCCGGGTGAAATAACCCCCGGACAGTTTGGTCCTATAAGAACAACATCTTTGGTTTTAATTGAATTATAAACTCTTACCATATCCGCAGCAGGAATTCCTTCGGTTATGCAAACAATTAGTTTAACCCCCGAATTTGCCGCTTCTAAAATTGCATCTGCTGCAAATGCTGGCGGAACAAACACTACCGATGCGTTTGCTTTTTGATTTTTGACTGCATCTTCAACAGTATTATAAACCGGTATTCCTAAATATTCTGTACCGCCTTTGCCTGGTGTAACTCCGGCAACTACATTTGTACCGTATTCAATCATTTGTTGAGTATGGAAAGAACCTTCTCCGCCTGTTATTCCTTGAACTACAAGCCGTGTTTTTTTATCAACTAGAATACTCATTTTCCTAAATCCTATTTTTCTATTTAATGAAAATCTTGATCCTAAAGATAAGCATTTTGAAATTTAATTCTTATAAGTTCATAAAAATTAATTTTTCGTTAGAGTATTGTAATAAGTTTATTTTAATAATTTTATTTAATTGTGATTTGGATTAATCTAAAAGATTAAATGTAATAAATTTTAATGCACTTTTAATTTTGGAAGGGTAAAAATTATATATATTTTTCATTATTAAAATTATGAAAATATTTCATTTCTGATAAAATACCTCACATGCATAGTGATATCATAAGATATTGCCAATAAATTTTAAACTTTCCGAGTATAATTTATTTAGTTAAAAAACTATTGATAATGGATAAGTCGAATAGGATAAGTAAAATTAAAAAAGTGATTGTTGGAGGTGCAAGAGATCCCCATGATAGAGGTATCTTTCACAAGTTGTCATTGATTGCTTTTCTTGCATGGGTAGGCCTTGGTTCCGACGGACTGTCATCATCATGCTACGGGCCTGCAGAAGCTTTTAAAGCTTTGCAAGGGCATCCGTATCTCGGAATATTTGTTGCTTTTGGTTCCGGCATTACAATTTTTATTATTGCTGCTAGTTATTCTCATATAATTGAATTATTTCCTTCCGGCGGCGGCGGTTATCTGGTTGCCAGTAAGCTCCTTTCACCTGAGTTGGGGATGATTTCCGGCTGTGCACTTCTTATTGATTATGTTTTAACCATTACTATTTCAGTAGCAAGCGGTGCGGATGCTATTTTTAGCTTTCTTCCTCAAAGCTGGCTCAGCTATAAATTAGAGTTTGCGATCTTAGGTGTGTTTATCCTGCTTATTTTAAATCTGCGCGGAATAAAAGAAGCTGTAATTCCTCTTGTCCCGGTATTTCTGCTTTTTGTCTTTACTCATCTTTTTGCAATTATGTATGTTCTTATAACTCATGCTTTAAAATTTCAAGAAGTTTATACCAATACAAATATTGAGCTTACAAAATCATTTAACACTCTCGGGACTTTCGGCGTTCTATTTTTAATAATGAGGGCATACAGTATGGGTGCCGGTACATTTACCGGGATTGAAGCTGTCAGTAACGGTCTGCCTATTTTAAGAGAGCCGAGAGTAGCTACTGCAAAAAGGACCATGCGTTATATGGCCTCATCTCTTTCTATTACTGTTATCGGATTAATGATTGCCTATCTTCTATTTAAAGTTCAAGACCAGCCGGGCAAAACTTTAAACGCTATTCTTTTCCAAAATATTGCTGCTTCTTGGGGTCATCAAACAGGTTTCCTTTTTGTATTAATCACACTTCTTTCGGAAGCTATTCTTTTATTTATCGCCGCACAAACAGGATTTTTGGATGGTCCGAGAGTACTTGCCAATATGGCGCTTGACAGATGGTTCCCAACAAGATTTGCAATGTTGAGCGACAGATTGGTAACTCAAAACGGAATATTATTAATGGGAGTTACTTCATTGGTAATGATGCTCCTTTCAAAAGGTTCGGTTGATTTTTTAATAGTTCTTTACAGTATTAATGTGTTTATAACATTCAGTCTTTCGCAATTAGGAATGGTGAAACATTGGTGGCAGGAAAGGAAATCTGAAAAAAAGTGGTTTCGAAAATTATCTCTTAATGGCGTTGGATTAATACTTACTTTATTTATTCTTATTTCGGTCCTCTTGATAAAATTTGAAGAAGGGGGATGGATTACAATTGTTATAACTGCCGGGTTAGTAATTTTAACTTTATTCATAAAAAAACATTATAAAAAAACTTTTGATATGCTTAGAAGATTGGATACGATTGTCGATTCCGTTGAAGCTTCAATTTATAACATTCAGGAAGATGAAGAAAATCAAAATAAAACGGCACCCGTATTTGATCCAAAAGGAAAAACCGCAGCAATTCTTGTAAATGGTTTTAACGGACTGGGGCTTCATACTTTATTAAGCGTATTTCGTTTATTCGGCGGAACTTATAAAAACTATGTCTTTGTGCAGGTCGGTTCGGTAGATGCGGGCAATTTTAAAGGTGCGGATGAGATAGATAATTTAGGAAGTTACATTAACTCGGAAGCCGGTCGATATGTAAATTATATGAAAGGCCATGGTTATTTTGCGGAAGCCTTTACTTCCGTTGGCACCGATATTGTTGATCAGATAAATAGTCTTGTTCCGAATATTACTTCCAAGTTTTCAAATGTAGTTTTCTTCGGCGGACAAATTGTTTTTCCGGAAGAATCATTCATGACGCGCTGGCTTCATAATTATATTGTATTTGCTGTTCAGAAGAAATTTTACAGGCAGGGAATACCTTTTGTTATATTACCGATTAGGGTATAAAAAAAATGTAATACCATTGAGTCTAAATTATTTCTTCCTGAATATGATAAGCCATCTTTAAAAGATTTAATTCATCAAATTGATTTGAAAGCAATTGAAGTCCTATTGGCAGTCCGTTCGGACTTTTTGCAATAGGGATATTTATACCGGGAATTCCGGCAAGGTTTGCCGAGGTTGTATAAATATCGCTCAAGTACATTTCAAGTGGATCATCAGACTTTTCCCCGATCTTAAATGCGGTTGTAGGAGATGTGGGAGCCAGAATAATATCTACTTCGTTAAATGCATTGTCAAAATCATTTTTAATTAATCTCCTTACTTTTTGTGCTTTCCTATAATATGCATCGTAATAACCGGCGGATAAAACATAAGTACCAAGCATTATTCTTCTTTTTACTTCATTGCCGAATCCTTCTGAGCGTGATGATTTGTACATTTCCAATAACGAAGAAACGTTTTGAGATCTATATCCGTATCTGCCTCCGTCATACCTGGCTAAATTGGATGATGCCTCGGCAGTTGTTAAAATATAATAAGCTGCAATTGTATATTCAGTATGAGGAAGCTCTATCTCTTTAACTTCAAATCCCGAAGATTTTAATTTTTGTATAAGATTTTCAACAGTTGATTTGATCTCAGGAGAGAGTCCTTCTCCCAAATATTCTTTTGCAAATCCTATTTTTAATTTTTTACCGTTTAATAATAAATTACCTGAAAGATCCGGCACAGGGTGAACCGATGATGTAGAATCGTTATCATCATGACCGGACATCACTTCAAGTACAAGCGCTGCATCTTTAACATTTCCGGAAAACGGGCCGATAGTATCGAATGATGAAGCGAACGCGGTTAAACCGTATCTTGAAACTCTTCCGTAAGTTGGTTTTAATCCGTAAACGCCGCAGAATGAGGCAGGCTGTCTTATTGAACCGCCGGTATCGGTTCCCAGTGAAACATCACAAAGCCCGGCAGCTACTGCAGCCGCAGAACCGCCGCTTGATCCTCCTGGTACTCTTGTATTATCAATAGGATTTAAAACATTTCCGAATGCCGAATTTTCATTTGAAGAACCCATTGCAAATTCATCGCAGTTGGTTTTACCGATTATTAAAACATCTTCATCAATCAGCTTTTTAACTGCTGTAGCTGTATAAAGCGAGGTAAAATCTTTTAATATTTTTGATGAACATGTAGTTGGTTTATCTTTTATAGAAAGAACATCTTTAACAGCGATTACCATTCCTGCCAATTTCCCATGCTTACCTGATTTTATTTTTTCACCAATTCTAACAGCTTGTTCTTTAATTTCCTTATGAAAGACAAAGTTAAAGGTATTTAGATGTTTGTTCTTTTCAATTTGATCAAGGAAATAATTTACACTTTCTGTTAAAGATAATTTCCCGGCTTTAATAAGTTCTATTTTCTCTGAATAATTTTTGTATGGTAACAATTTGATTTCCGGTTATTTTAATCAATAAAAACCCGCTGATTATTAAAATGCAGCGGGCATAGATATAAATAATAAAATTTAATTAC
>JBJKQE010000138.1:0-34297 GCA_046705645.1 Ignavibacteriaceae bacterium
CAATACTATTTTATTTATAGATTAGTTTTAATTAGTGTAGCGTTTTTAAGATATCAGTTCTACTAATGGCTTGGATTCTTCCTCTATTTGTATTTGAACTTCTTCATTATATTTTTTCTCCTGCGCATCTCTTTCGAGTTTTAATTTATCAATATACTTTCTTTTATCCTCTGTACTTTTTTTGAATAAAGCATCATAATCCCTTTCCTTTCGCTCCATATCCTTCTTGTAATACTCAATTTGATAATCTTTATCATCTTTAATTCTGTTTATTGCCTGCAGCAGTTTTTGCTTTTGATTGGACCCCTCCAATAACGACAATCCGGCTGTGATTAATGAAATTACCAAACCTATTATAAAAGCAATCATGCCCCATTTAAATCCCGCTATTACAACATCAGGAAGGAATTGACTATACTTGGTCGTTTCTGACATAAAAGTATTCGAGTATTCAGCACATCCTCCCATTAAAAATGTTGTGAATGATAGTATTAAATTATAAGTCATAGCGTTTTTAAATGTAATTTTAGGGTCATATCCTTGTTCGTTATGAATATTTTCAATCCTATTTTCCAAGTAAGCAATATTTTCGGCAGCTTTACTATTAATTACTTTTATAGTGCTATTCAATTTTTCTTTTAATAAATTCTTTCTATCTTCAAGATCTTTAATCATAGATTGTAAATCCATTGTTTTGTTCAGCAGCTCATCTTCGTAAATTTTAAGTCTTTGCTTAATATCTTTGTAGTACTTCTGGTTAATTGAAGATATTATATTTTCTACAACTTGTCTGAATTTATTATAAAGCTTTCCCGATAATCCTTTAAAGAAAATATTTTCTTCATTGAAATAACTTTTGAATAATTTTTCTAAGATGGAAATATCATTTATAATTACGTCGTTTGAATATTCACTTAAATTTAAATTTTTGAAATTATAAAGATTTGCTTTCAGTTTGCCCAGATCAAACTCATTTGAATTTCTAATTCCTGAAAAAAGATCAAATACTTCAGTATATGACCGGGACAATTCAGGATAATAAAATATATTATTAATAACTGCATATTTTATAAAATAATTCATCATTAAAAGATCGTTTTTATCTATTGCATATTCTATTCTTGAAATATCGTATGAAAAAAAATCATTAAGGATGCCGCTATCAAAGGGGATATCCTGTACAATTAAGGAATTCAGCATTACATGGAATTTTGCAGTAATTCCGAAAGGTTTTATTGAAAGAGCCTGCGAAAAATATTTTAATGCTTCCTCATTTTGGTCTTGCTCAAAATCAATAAATCCTTGATAGAGATTTATTAAATAATTAAGCTCATCTTTAACATTATCTTGAAAGTTTTGTCCGCTTACTAATTCTTTAGATGTTTCAAGTAATTCAATGCCCTTTGCAGGATTCATTACATGTTTTTCAAAACCTAAAATTACTGCGTAGAGAATTTCATTCAATAAATTTGGAGAATTCGATTTCCTTCCTAAAAGATTTAATGCCGATGATGCAAAATATTTTTTTTCATCTTCACTTTTATTAATAAGCCATTTTGTGTAAAAATCTTTTATAATTCTATAATTACTCTGATCGCCTGCATGTTGTAATTTCGTTTTGTAATGTTCTTCTAAGTATAAAATAATTGGCGTTCTGTATATCCAAAAATACGGCGCTTCATCACATTTTATAAACATCTCACTTATTTCTTCGGGAAGAGAATAACTGTAAATCCGAGATTTTTCATTTACTAATTTTGAATAATCTATTTCTTGAATCGAATCAAATTGTAGATATTTTTTTGCAAGACCTTTGAATTGTGTAATTATTACATCTCCAAATTCTTGTCTATCCTGTTCTTTTTCTACAATCATATTGCTGTTAATCATTTTGAATATCTCTATTCTTGAAAATTTTATTCAAAATTTACTTTCCGTGTAAATGATCTAAAATTTATATTATAATTTTTTAAGTACACTACCTTCATTTATAAACTCAACCAAATCGATTAAGCCTATTAATAATTGCGGTGAAGCTGCGAAAAATCATTTATTTAATTCGACATAACGGATAAATTATAATTTTAATATAGATTGAGCTTTCGAAGTTTCAAATTATACCTATTAAAGTCATAATTTATGCAATTATCCTAAATCTATAATCGAATAAAAGATATAAAATTTTAATAAAAGTTAACTATTAAAAACGAAGAAAGTATGGCGAGTATTTTGTAAATATTTTTATACGCTGCACTTAAAGGATTAATATTTAAAAATAATAGAGATATTTTATCTTAAAAACCCCTGCCCTGGCAGAGACATGCATTTTCTGCGGCAGCAAATTTCCATTAATATCATACTGGTCGCTGCGATTATCTACTTCATTATATGCAAAATATACCCAGCTTTTCGGCAAAAAATTATATGAGAATAAAAATCCGCCGATTATTTGTTCTATATGCTGGGAAGATTTATCGTAAAGATTATCAATATATATTCTGAAATTCAGGTTATTTATTGGGGTAATAGAAAAATAGGGCCGTGCATCATAAGTAATATCAACTAAACTACCGGAGGGATCCCATTCTGTCCATATGTTATACGAAGTTCCTAGAGTTAAAATATCCGCAGCATTCCAGTCTACGTTCGCTCCAAACCATGAATATGGAGCTACGAAACTCAAATTAAAATTATAAGTTTTGGAATAACCTCCCCAGAAATTTAAATCCCATTTGGGACTAGTATTAAACCAGAAGCTGTAATCAAATTCGTATGAATCATATTTTACCCCCTGGTCTTTTGCCTTCCCGGCAAGCCATGTAAGTTCATACCCCCAATTACTTCTGAAATTCATATTAAAATCTAAAACGGCAGAGCGATCGGTATATCCTTCAATATTTTTATAATTGGTATATACGCCTCCGAGTATAAGCATTCCGCTTAAATATCCTTTGTCATAAATCCAATTTGGTCCGGTAAGTGCAGTAACCTGCCATGTACCGATCCATGGCACATACCCGACCTGCTCCACATTAAAATTATTTCCAATGTACCTGTTCCTTGCAAGTACCCACCAATTTTTTCCAGTAGAGACAAAACCTATTGATGAGGCATAATCACCGGAAGAATTATTTATTGAACGTGCAAGTTGATAAGATAATTGCCATCCCGAATTTCGGAAAGCTCCGTCTAAGTCCACAACTCCATAAGTTGAATCTTTAGTTTGTTTCATAACAAACAAAGTCCCTATAGATGAATTTTCATCAAATTGTCTTTTAATCCTAGCTGAACCGAATACCGCCCGTTCTTCGGTTTTGCTAACTGTATCATCCATATAATTTTTCTGACCGGTAAGTGCAAGGAAGCCGCCGTACTCCCATTCACCAATTCGACCAAAAGCTTTAGTTCCCAAAACCAATGGAACATCGCTTCCGTCCGGCAGTTTTTTCCCAATTCTTCTTGAGTAAAATAATTCCAGCGGGCTATAAAAACCGGTATTATTTTCTTTTCCTGCCGCTGTAAAAACTTCGCTACCTTCTGTAAAGAAAGGCCTTCTCTCATTAAAATAAGTTTCATACTGGGAGATATTAAAGGAATATGGATCAGCTTCAATTTGAGCAAAATCCGGATTTGCCGTTAATTGAAATTTTAACATCGGCGATGGATTATACATTACATCAAGCCCGGCATTTGCTTCAATTTTATAAGTTTTGTTTTCCTGGTAAGTAGCTTTTGTTAATCCGACAGGATATACTTCTAAATTAATTCCTTTATCGGAAGGACTAAAGTCATCAAATTCCAGTTTGCCGAATTTAGAAATCCTTTGGCCCTCGTTCTTTTCATATTTATTCCAGTATAAATCCTCATTTTTAGAAGGTATCCATCTGTCAAAATCCAATCCCCATGATTTTAATTTTTCATTGAATTGAATTGATTTATAAGGTATTTTCATTTCGGCAACCCAACCCCAATTATAAATTTTTGTTTTGGCAAACCAAATACCATCCCAGTTATAATCTCTAACTCTAGCATCATCAAGCAGCCTGGCATCACCGCGGACACCTGAAACACTCACTACAAATTTGTAAGCGGTTTTCTTATCATCAAATGTATCCAACATTAAAGAAACGTATTCTCCCGTAGTATTATCTAATGTACCCGTATATGACTGAATATCTCTTTTATCTTCATAGCAAATAATAAGACAATATAAGGCATTATTTGAAGATAAAAGTTTTGCCACTGTGGGCCAGGTTGGTTTTTTACCGTAATAAGGATGGAGCTGGAAAAAATTTGTTGCGGAATCGGCCGTGTTCCATACAGGATCGATTACACCGTCAATTTTAATTTCGCCGGTTATCTTTTTTAAGAATAGTTTTTTACTCGTATTTTGTGCGGGACATAAAATATTTAAAACTAAAACAATAGTAAGTACAAATTTTATCATATTTTTCCGATTTATTTTTCAATATTTGCTTATGAATGAATTTTTCGAAATCAATAAGAAATTTCAAACATCTTAAAAAAACCTTTAAGAAGATTGTTAAAAAATCTATTTTATTGAATTTCTATTTGATAAATGGACGTTTTGAAATTTCAAACGGTAAATTCTTTTGATAATTTAGACCGGATAATTTACAATTCGATAGGTGTTTAAAGAAAAAATCCAGGATCTTTTTGAAAATAATCACATCTAATTTTATTAGAATTATCTTAATTAGAAAAATTTATTATAAATTATAAAAGTCTTGTCGAGTATTTTTTCTCGGAAAAATCAAAACAAAAGGATTAATTAAAAATGATTTTTGATATGAACGATTTTTCAGAAGATGTAATAAATAATAGTTTCGAATTACCTGTACTTGTTGACTTTTGGGCTGAATGGTGCGGGCCATGCAGAGTGTTAAGTCCTATTTTGGAAAGACTTGCGGATAAATTTAAAGATCAATGGAAACTTGTAAAGATTAATTCGGATAAATTTCCTGAAATCGCTGAAAAATACGGTGTTCGCGGAATACCAAATGTAAAGTTATTTGTAGACGGAGAAGTTGTAAATGAATTTACCGGTTCGCTGCCGGAAAATATGGTAATAGATTGGCTAAAGAAAGCCATCCCAAGTAAGAATCAAAAATCTATAGAAGAAGCAAAATCATTACTTCTAAAAAATAAAAACGAAAAAGCCGTAAAAATATTGAAATCAATTTTATCATCGGAACCTGAAAATGAAGAAGTAAAAATTCTGCTTGCCAAATCAACTTTCTTCGAAGATCCGATTAACAGCATAAAATTGATAGAAGGATTTGACGAATCTTCCGAACATTTCGAAATAGTTGATTCTTTAAGAACTTTTGCAAATATGTTTGATTTATTAAATCACTCCGATTCACTACCTACGAATCAAGTAAAAGACATTTATCTTAATGCAATAAAAAATGTAAAAGAACAGAATTTTGATTCTGCTTTGGAAACATTTATTGAAACGATTAGAACCGACCGCTATTATGACGACGACGGTTCGAGAAAGGCATGTATAGCAATTTTTAAATACCTTGGCGAGGAAAACGAGATTAGTTTAAAGTATAGGAGAGATTTCAGCAGCGCATTGTTTGTATAACCTACAAAATCACTCCGCCGCCAAGGCAAATATCTTCATCGTAAAAAACAGCAAACTGCCCTGCGGCAATTCCCTGATCCGGTTTATCTAATTTTACTTCTGCTGTTCCGTCGTCTAAAAAATTTAAACTGCATTTATACATGTGCGCCCCATGACGGATTTTCACAAGCAAATTTCCTGTTTGAGGCTGCTGCTCTTCAATCCAATTAAATTTTCCCACATTAAAAATATTTTTAGCTCGTTTAGCCTTATTTTCTCTTGAGATAAAAATAATATTATTTTTTATATCTTTTTTAACTACATACCATGGCCCGCCGGATAGACCCAGACCTGATCTCTGTCCGATGGTATAAAAGTAATAACCGTTATGTTCACCCATTTTTTTGTTGGAATCGATATCAATTATATCGCCTTTAATTTCGCCTAAATGATGCTTCACAAATTCGTTGAATTTTATCTGACCTAAAAAGCATATTCCCTGGCTGTCTTTTCTATCCATATTCGGAAGATTATAATTATGAGCCAATTCTCTTACGGAATCTTTATTATAATTTCCTAATGGAAAATATGCGCGGGATAATTGCTCCTGCGTAAGGTAAGCTAAAAAATAAGTTTGATCTTTTACAGGATCAGGTGTTCTTTTCAAAATATATTTTTCGTCGATTAATTCCAGTTTTGCATAATGGCCGCTTCCAACTTTTTCAAAAGATTTATCAATTTTTTCATAAAACTGCCCGAATTTTATTAAGCTGTTGCAGAACATATCAGGATTTGGAGTTCTACCTTCCTTTATTTCTGTAATCGTATATGTTACAACGGTTTCCCAGTATTCAGTTTGCAGAGGCAGAACTTCCAAGGGGACAGAAGCCTGTTCACAAACTCCGCGGGCATATTGCAAATCTTCTTCCCATGGACAATCGCCTAAAAAAGAGAATTCTTCCTGCAGCCAGATCTTCAAATAAAAGGCTGTAATGTCATGTCCTTGGTCCTTCAATAACCTTAATGCAACCGAACTGTCTACTCCGCCGGATAAAAGTACTGCTATCTTCATAAAATCATAAATAAAAATTTAATTTTACAAACATAAATAAAGTTGAAGGAATTATTAAGTCAAAAGAAGAATTAGAGAGATGTTAAATTTTTATTAATACTATTTCTTATCTGTATTGTTTTTAGTTTCATTGTGTTTTTTAGAATCGGAAGAAATATTATGATTAATTTTGGTTTTATTTTGTTGAACTTTATTTACTACATCATCATAAACATTTCTATTAACCTTACTTAGTATAATAGTTTGAAGTGCTTTTACATCTTTAATACTATTAAAAAATCCTATGCTTATATTGTTCTTTCCGTCGTAAACATACATTAGTCCCGAGATTTTACCTTCAAATATTCCGCCTTTTAAGTATTTAACATCCGTATAATAAATAGTCACTTTTTTTTTCGATAAAAGGAAATTGCCGCACTTAATTTTTTCATTATCAGCCTCAATTTTATAAGGCAATACTTTGTATAGATTTAAATAATGTCTGTTTAAAAAATATATTAAAAGTGCTGAAATTATTAACGGGATTAGATAAATTAGAGAACCGCTTAAATTGGTGACCGAAATTAATAAGTATATTAATAACAGCAGTGTTACAGGGATATTTCCGTATCTATATAAAAATTTATTTGAAAAGCCGTAAGTAAAACTTTGCATCTATTTTTAAACGAAGATAAAAATACTTGTATCAAATTAAGTATTTTTAGAATGAATTATCAGTCAAATTTTACTGTAACAGGATTATTTAATTCCATTTTTATTCCCGGAACACTTTTTAAGAACTTTTTAAGTTCATTTACATCCTGCCCTTCCATCCGGCTGAACTCATCAAATTTATCTTTGTCTTTTACCAGTTCTTTAAATGAAACATCAAATAAAGTAACATTTGAGCCGTTTACATATGATGCATTTGTACTTTCTATTTCACCGTTAATATGTAATCTGATGGCTATTCTGAAATCTTCCATCATAGATAGAAACTGTTTTGCAAAAAGATTATTTACATTTGAAGTATCTTTTTGATTTTTTTT
Organism: Ignavibacteriaceae bacterium; assembly: GCA_046705645.1. Lineage (GTDB taxonomy): Bacteria > Bacteroidota > Ignavibacteria > Ignavibacteriales > Ignavibacteriaceae > FEN-1297. The sequence continues at coordinate 7,694 of JBJKQE010000138.1, forward strand.
ATCCTGTGATTCCTTATTCATATCCTTCTTGGATATATTTACTAATACTTCGGCAGGACTGCCCGGTTTAAAATTAAATGTCATATAATCTTTTTTTTCTTTCTTATCAAGATCATTTCCAGATATTCCCATTTTGTTATCGGGATTTTCATTAATTTTCAATTTACTTAAGTCGGTAAAACTGTAAACAACAGTATAGCCTTCTTTACCGTCTTCCTTAATTTCTTTACTGGAAATGAATTTAACACCTTCGCCCATTTCCGGTGCATGCGATTTTAAATCTTCTACGTTCATTAATGTAAATTTAGAATTTCCACTGGAATCTGTGCTGTCTGATTGATTAAAACTTGAAAGAAGTGCAACCATATCTTTACTAAATAAAACTTTTTCGTTCACCGTTCCGGATCCGTCTTTGTTTACATTAACAGTTGTCTGCACTTCCAAGCATCCGCTGAAGAAAAATATAATTATAATAAATAAGAATAACTTTTTGGCTATTTTCATGGCCTTCCTCCTTTAATATAATTTATTCTCGATAAATATAATAAATAAAATTATTCCTTATTTTAAATTTTATTATTATTTTTTAATAAAATTTTAGAGATAGAAATTATTTTATATTATCGTAGCTAATTTCCGCTCGTACCATCATTGTATTCCGGTTACGGTGGTAGACTGATAGTGAACTTAGTTAGTAATCTGTGGAATTATCTTATATTATTTACAATACTTAATTTGCTATATGAAAAAATTCGACGATTTAAAAAAGATTTGTGAGATATGCGGATCAACAAATATTCGTTATTATTTCAGTACTTCGAATGCAATTAAAATTTATAAATGTTCAAATTGCAAAGTTCAGTTTATGAATCCTCAATATTCCGATGAATACTTAATTGATTATTATTCTCATTACACAAATGAAAAATCAGAATGGGAAGAAGAGTTATTTCATTCACATAATTTTTGTCTTGATATAATAGAAAAGTACTTAAATACTAAAGGCAGCTTATTTGATATCGGCTGCGGATACGGCCATTTATTAATCCAAGCAAAGAAAAGGGGCTGGCAAATAAACGGTTATGATATTGATTGCAAGACAACAGAAAGAGTGGGTAAAACCATCGATATTGAACTGTTATGCGGAAATTTTACAAAATTAAATTTCTCTGAGGAAAGCTTTGATGTCATAACAATGCTTCATGTCATAGAACACCTAAAAAATCCGCAGGAGTATCTCCAGCTTATTTTTAAGATACTTAAAAAGGACGGTATTTTTTTTCTGGCATTGCCTAATATTAGATCCAGATCGGCAGTATTTAAATTTTATTTAGAAAAAATCGGAATGAGAAAAAAGAATAGAGGTTCATATTACGATACCAGTCATCATTTATGGTATTTCAGCCAAAAGTCAATTAGAAATTGTTTAACTAATTCCGGATTCACAATAATTAATATGCGAAGCGGAAGACATGTTAAACCGATTAAATCAAAAGTTAAAAAATATATTGTGGAAAATATTTTAGACAAAATACTATGGCGTTCAACTATGTTGGTTGTTGCTAAAAAGTAAAATAATTCTTTAACTAATAACTAATATTTATTATTTGAGAAAAAGATCTTTAAGTACAAATAAAGTAGAAATTACTCTTTTATTTGCCGCAATTATAATTTTTATTTTATTATTTATTCAGACATATCACAGTGCTGTTAGAGAAAATGGAAATGATTTTACTTCGTTTTTAATTTCTTCGAAAACAATGCTGAATGGCGGCAATCCGTATTACACAAGTAATAAATTCCCGTATGTTTATCCTCTGACCTTTGCTTTATTATTAATCCCATTAACATTCTTACCTTATTGGCTTTCAGTAACTCTATGGTACTTATTAAACCTATTCTGCCTGATAACAATAATTAATTTCATTTTCAAACTAATAGTTAAAACCAAACTTAATGTTCAAAACCAGGGAAAAATTTATTTTTTTCTAATACTCTCAATAATTTTATTTAATATTATACAGAATAATCTGATGAACGGTCAGGTTAATATTGTTGTTCTCGCTCTTGTTATAATGTTTTTTAAATATAATCTTAAATCCCGGGAAATTACGAGCGCGCTTTTTTTGAGCGCTGCAATTTCAATAAAATTGGTTCCTATAATATTCCTACTTTACTTATTAGTCCGGGGAAAATACAAATCTATTATTCTTACAATAATTATAACTCTATCCCTTTTTATTTTCCCTGTAGTTGTAATTGGATTAAGAAACTTCAATCTAATTTATCTGTATTTTACAAAAATATTATTAAATAAAATATCTGTATCAATTCATCATAATTCTATGTTTTTTGATCTATATAATTTTTTAATATTTATGTTCCCCGCTTTAAAATCTGTAGGAATTCTTAAAATTTTGTCTGCCCTGATTATTATTTTAATTTTAATTTTAACAGATTTTAAATTTTACGCTCAAAGGAATGATCTAAATGAATATAATATTTTGTGCTTATATTTATTAAGTATTATTCTAATATCCCCGGTCTCCGAAACACATCATCTCATTTATATTCTCCCCCCATTGTTTTTAATATTGACATTTGCTTTTAATAAATTTTCAAATAATATTTATAAAATTATAACATATTCTTCAATATTAATTTTTTTTATTGCTAATTTTTTTCCGGGTCCACTTTATTTTTTCTCAATAGTTATTTTTTACTTTTTATTAGTTTATCTTAATCAAAATCTAAGCTTGAATTATGAAAAATATTCTTTAAGCTAATTATTGCAGTAAATGCAGCTTCAAAGTAAATTACTCGCAAGTTCCGCTAATTCAGATCTTTCCCCTTTTTCCAAATTTATATGAGCATAAAGTTTTTGTCCTTTAAAATGATCTATTAAATATGATAATCCGTTTGATTGAGAATCCAGATAAGGATGATCTATTTGATAAATGTCTCCCGTAAAAATAACTTTCGAACCTTCGCCTGCACGGGTAATTATTGTCTTAACTTCATGGGGAGTCAAGTTTTGCGCTTCGTCTACAATAAAAAATATTCTTTGCAGACTCCTGCCTCTAATGTAAGAAAGCGGTTCAATAACTAGCTTTTCATCTTTTATCATATTTGTAATCTGCTGGTTTTGTTTATCTGTTTCGTTAAACTGATCCTGAATTACTCTTAAATTATCCCACAAAGGCTGCATGTATGGTTCCAGTTTACTTTGAACGTCACCCGGCAGAAACCCGATATCTTTATTGCTTAAAGGAACTATCGGACGGGCTACGTAAATTTGCCTATAATATTTCCTTACCTGTAATGCACTGGCCAGAGCGAGTAAAGTTTTACCTGTACCGGCTTTTCCTGTTAATGTAACAAGAGGAATATCATTATTGGTTAACGCATTTACAGCAAAAGTTTGTTCGGCGTTTCGCGGTTTAATACCATAAATTATATTTTTGTCTACCTTATGAAAAGTCGTCATTTCCTGATCCAGATAAGCCAATATGGAACGGTTTGAATTTCTTAAAATATAATATTTATTCGGAACGGCTTCGCCTTTAATTTTTCTGAGAACTTGTTCTGCGGGAATTTCATACGGCAGCTGAAAGAGCTGGATTATTGTTTCGTCATCAAAGTTTTCAACTATTTCTTTTCCGGAATATAACTCTTCTATACTAGTAATTCTGTCTGTTGTATAATCATCGGCTAATATTCCCAATGCCTTGGCTTTCATTCTGAGATTAACATCCTTACTAATTAAAATCACGGTTGAATCGTTTTTCAATTTTTTATTCCATTCAAGAGCAACAGATAATATTCGATGATCGGGAGTATCTTCTTTAAAAATATCTTTTATTTCATTCGATATACCTCTGGCAATACCAATCTTGACCCTTCCTCTTCCCTTTCCCATGGAAACTCCTCCGTTAAACAGAGCCGAGCCGGTCATTGAATCCAACGTTCTGGCAAATTCCCTTGCATTTAAATTTATTACCTGACTGCCTCTTTTAAAGTGGTCCAGTTCTTCTAAAACCGTAAGAGGAATAACAATATCATTTTCCTGAAATTGATTTATACATGTGGCATCGTGCAGAATTACATTTGTATCAAGTATAAATGTCTTTGGTATTTTAATATTTTTTATTTTAGTGGAAGATTTTGGAGATTTCATTCAATTTTGCCTTTAATTGTTCGACAAATTATCCGGAATTTATATAAGATAAAAATGAGTTATAGTCAGTAACATGTTAAATAATCATTAATAAAATTTGGTTGGTAATTGATAAGTCGTATACAATTATTATTCTTTTGCAATATTATAAAAATTCCCCGGTCCAGATTAAAATTCCGTATTTTATTTTTAATCTATAGTGAATTTAATCACTAAAAATTTAAATTCATAAATTGAATCTAAAATCAGTTTAACATATATTTGCTAAACTTTCTAGAAAAGATAATTGATTAGGAATAAAATAACTACACACGCGGATAAAATCGATACAAAAATAGAGACTATAATTTAATAGCCACTCTTGAGTGGCTATTTTTTTATCTGAACAAGTAGAATTAACTTTTTCAAACAAAAGAGAGAACATGAGCAGCAAGAAAAAATCAGCTAAGCTTATTTTAGAAGACGGTTCTGAATTTATTGGAAATAGTTTTGGCTATGCAGGCAATACTAACGGGGAAGTTGTTTTTAACACAGGAATGGTGGGTTACCCTGAAACAATGACGGACCCTTCTTATCAAGGACAAATTTTAGTTTTTACTTTTCCATTAATAGGTAATTACGGCGTTCCTGACTATGAAAGGGAAAACGGTCTGCTCAAATATTTTGAATCGGAAAAAATACATTGCAGGGCAATAGTCGTTTTGGATTATTCAAACGAATATTCACACTGGAATGGAAAAAGATCACTTGATGATTGGATGAAGGAACAAAAAATCCCTGGTATTTATGGAATCGATACAAGAATGTTAACTAGAAAACTCCGTGAAAAAGGGACAATGCTTGGAAAAATTGTTGTTAATGAAAAAGGACCTGTAGATTTTGAAGACGTAAATAAACTTGATCTTGTCGGACAGGTAAGCACAAAAGAAACTGTTGAATATGCAAGAAACAAAAGACGAATTGTACTTGTCGACTGCGGAACAAAAAATAATATTATTCAAGCATTTCTTAAACGCAATATTACAGTTTTGAGGGTTCCATACAATTATGATTTCTCTAAAGAAAAAGTTGACGGGATTTTAATTTCCAACGGGCCCGGTGATCCGAAAATTTGTACAACAACAATAGAAAATACCCGCAAGGTGTTAAACAACGGAATCCCCGTTCTTGGTGTATGCCTTGGCAGCCAAATAATGGCGCTTGCGGCAGGTGCCGATACTTACAAACTTAAATACGGACACCGCAGTCACAACCAGCCGTGTAATGAAATGGGCACAAAGAGATGTTATATAACTTCACAAAATCATGGTTATGCGGTAAACTCGGAGACGCTGCCCGAAGACTGGAGAGAATGGTTTGTTAACGATAATGACGGAACGAACGAAGGAATCATTCATATTTCCAAACCTCTATTTGCGGCGCAGTTTCACCCTGAGGCTTCACCCGGACCGGACGATACCGAATTTATTTTTGATATGTTTTTAAGGGCTTTAAAATGATTAAACGAGGAAAACCGAAAAAAGTTTTAATATTAGGTTCAGGCGCTTTACAGATTGGTCAAGCCGGTGAATTTGATTACTCAGGAAGCCAGGCAATTAAAGCATTAAAAGAAGACGGAATTACTTCCGTCCTGATAAATCCGAATATTGCAACAATTCAAACTTCCGAAAATTTTGCCGACAAAGTTTACTTCATGCCTATCAAAGCAGAGTTTGTCGAAAAGATTATTCAAAAGGAGGAACCGGACAGCATTCTACTTCAATTCGGAGGACAAACAGCATTAAACGTAGGAGTAGAACTTTATGAAAAAGGGATACTCGAAAAATATAATGTGAAAGTATTAGGAACACCTGTAGAAGCTATTGAGTCGACAGAAGACAGACTGCTGTTTGCAAACAAAGTTACCGAAATTGGGCTTAAAGTTGCATTAAGTAAAACAGCTAAAAATGTAGATGAAGCAATTGAAGCAGCAGAAAAAATAGGTTTTCCCGTGATGGTTAGAATTGCTTACGCACTTGGAGGACTTGGATCGGGAATTGTAAACAACAAAGAAGAACTAATTGAAAAAGCAAGAAGAGCTTTTACTTTCACCAGTCAGATTCTAATCGAAGAATCGGTTTATGGCTGGAAAGAAGTTGAATACGAAATTGTAAGAGATAAATTTAATAACTGCATCACTATCTGTTCAATGGAAAACATCGACCCGATGGGAATCCATACCGGCGACAGTATTGTTATTGCCCCGGTGCAAACTTTATCTGCGCATGAAAATTTCAAACTTAGATCAATCGGAATTAAATTAATCAGGCATTTGGGCGTTGTCGGTGAATGCAACATTCAATATGCGTTGGATCCTAATTCGGAAGATTATAGAATAATAGAAGTTAATGCAAGATTAAGCAGAAGCTCGGCTCTCGCATCAAAAGCAACAGGATATCCGCTTGCATTTATCGCAACTAAACTTGCACTTGGTTATGCATTAAATGAAGTTGTAAATATTATAACGCAGGAAACGTCCGCATGTTTTGAACCCGCACTCGATTATGTTGCACTTAAATTTCCAAGATGGGATCTGCAAAAGTTTCGGCAAGTCAATACACAGCTTGGAACAGAAATGAAATCCGTAGGCGAAGTAATGTCTCTCGGTAAAACTTTTGAAGAAGTTCTTCAGAAAGCTATAAGAATGCTGGATATAAGCATGAAGGGATTTGTGGGGAACGATCTCAAATTCAACAATCTTGATCAGGAGATTGCGCAGCCGACAGATAAAAGAATTTATGCAATTGCTCAGGCATTAAAAGAAGAATATTCTGTCGATAGAATTCACGAACTTTCTAAAATAACCAAATGGTTTCTTTATAAGATGAAAAACATTATTGAAACCGAAAAGAAATTAAAAACGGTGAAGCTTAATAAAATCTCAGCCGATTTAATGAGAGAGGCAAAAAAGAACGGCTTCTCGGATATACAAATCGGACGACTTACCGAAGCAACAGAATTTGAAGTAAGAAATTATAGAAAGAGTTTAAATATAGTTCCTGTTGTTAAGCAGATCGATACATTAGCTGCCGAATACCCGGCGCAGACAAATTATCTTTACTTAACATATCATGGAAATGAAAACGATATTCCTGTAGGTGAAAAAAATCAAATAATTGTTTTAGGCAGCGGCGCATACAGAATTGGTTCATCAGTTGAGTTCGACTGGTGCTGCGTTAATGCAGTTATATCACTTAATAAAATGGAATATAACACAATAATGATAAACTGTAACCCTGAAACGGTAAGCACAGATTACGATATTTGCGACAAACTTTATTTTGAACAGCTTACATTCGAACGAGTACTGGATATTTACGACAAGGAAAATCCCGAAGGAGTTGTAATCTCCATGGGCGGACAAATTCCAAATAATCTCGCAGTCAGGCTTCACAACGCAGGGATAAAAATTATCGGCACTTCACCTGAACAAATCGATAATGCTGAGAACAGACATAAATTTTCGCAGATACTCGATAGAATTGAAGTCGATCAGCCTGAATGGAAAGAACTTACAAGCTTAAGCGAAGCAAAAGAATTTGCAAATAAAGTCAGCTACCCGGTTTTAATCAGGCCGAGCTATGTTTTAAGCGGCGCCGCTATGAGTATAGTACTTTCAAATGATGAACTTGAAGAATATTTAAAGAAAGCTTCCGAAATTAGTAAAGAGCATCCGGTTGTAATAAGTAAATTTATTACAGATGCACGTGAAATTGAAGTAGACGCTGTTGCAGACAACGGCTCCCTGTTTTGTTATGCAATTTCCGAACACGTTGAAAATGCAGGCGTTCACTCAGGCGACGCAACAATTGTACTACCGCCGCAGAGGACTTACCTTGAGACAATGAGAAGAGTAAAAATGGTTACTAAAGAAATTGCAAAGGAATTAAAGATAACAGGTCCTTTCAACATTCAATTCATCGCAAAAGATAATGAAGTTAAAGTAATCGAGTGCAACCTTCGGGCATCTAGAAGCTTTCCGTTTGTATCGAAAGTTTTAAAAATTAATTTCATAGAAATTGCAACAAAGCTGATGATGGGGGAAAAAGTTCCAAAGCTGGATAAATCCTCTTTTGACGTTGATTATGTTGGAGTTAAAGCGCCACAGTTTTCTTTTACAAGATTGAAAGGCTCTGACCCGGTACTCGGTGTGGAAATGGCTTCCACAGGAGAGGTTGCGTGCCTTGGTGATGATTTTAACGAAGCATTCTTAAAAAGCTTTTTGTCTACCGGATACAGGATTCCGCAAAAAGGAGTTATGCTTTCCACCGGAACATTAAAAGATAAAGCGGATTTTCTCAGCGACACGCAAAAACTTTACGAGATGGGAATGAAATTTTATGCAACAAACGGAACTGCAAAGTTTTTAAAAGAGCACGGTATAGAAGCGGAAGTATTGAACTGGCCGCTTGAAAAGAAAGAACCCAACATAATGACCTACCTTAACGAAGGCAAGATTGACCTTGTAATAAATATTCCCAAAAACCAGGAGAAATACGAACTCGATAACGACTACCTTATAAGAAGGAAGGCAGTTGATATGAATGTAAACCTTATTACAAATATTCAGGTTGCAAAAAGGTTTGTAAAATCTCTCGAACAGAACAAAGAGCTCAATCTATCTGTTAAAAGCTGGGATGAGTACAATTGAAACAAGACACCCAACGTTTTAAAAACGTTGGGTGTCTCCTTATTATTTTAAAAGCTTATATAAAACAAGACTATTTAATCTTACAACTTTAAATTCTCTATAACCTGCCTCTTCGGAAAGTTTTTTAATGAATTCCGGTTTTAACCTGTGTTCAACCGGCGGGCCGTAGTCTTCCTGTTTGTAATCCCATTCTAAAAGGACAGTTCCTTTAACCGAAACGCGGTATGCTTCCTTAAACGCTTTTAAATAATCATCCACCTCGTGAAAGACAACTCCGAAAAAAGTCATATCAAAATCATTATCATTAAACGGAATTTTTTCCGCGGGTGCCAGTAGAAATTCTCCGTCATTTACATATTGTTTAGCGGCTTCAATCATTTTAGGATTGGTATCAATACCCGCAGTTTTAATTCCTTTTTTAAAGAACGCTTCTGCAAAAAGCGCACTGCCTGTTCCTATATCCAGCACGGATTTAATATTTTCTTTCAAGCACAAATTAACAACGCGTTCAACCTCGAGCCTTTCTATTCTATCTTGAGAACGTAGCCTATCCACACCTCGATTATAAACTCTTTCATTATTTAACACAGTTGAGTCATTTTCATGATGATGTTTATGATTTTTATTTTCTTCCATTCTTAATCCTATCTTTTATTTTTAAATTATCTGTTCAATAAAATCCTTTATATATATTTAATTCTATATATCAAGTATCGAGTATCCGATGTTCAACATTCAGCCCTCAGCATCAACAATCTTGATATCTTAATAACTATGATTGTTGGTAAATGACAATGAATGACTGAATCTCATTCCCGGTTATTGTTTTTCTATCTCCATTCTCCGTCCTCCCGCCTACGACCTGCGGTTTCCATCATATCTTCTTAATTCTATCTTCTAACTCCTACTTATCTCGCCCTCAAATACTGTTTCGGCCATTCTATATCCGATTTTAACCGCTTTGCCGCATGAAGAGGCCAGTACGGATCTCGAAGCATTTCCCTTGCCATAATCACCAAATCTGATTGTTCGGTTCTAACAATATTTTCTGCTTGTTCCGGAGAAGTAATAAATCCCAATGCACCGGTTAAAATGCCTGTCTCCTTTTTTATTCTTTGAGCAAATGAAACCTGGTACCCGGGCCCGGCTGGAATTTTAGCATCGTTAACATTGCCGCCGCTTGAGCAGTCAATTAAATCTGCGCCTAATTCCTTCAACCACTTTGATAATTGAACCGACTGATCGATATCCCAACCATCTTTCATCCAATCTGTTGATGAAATACGGACAAACAACGGCGTGCCATTTGGAATTGAATCTCTTACTACCTTTGTTATTTCCAATGCGAGGCGGCATCTATTCTCAAGACTGCCTCCGTATTCATCCTTCCGGTGATTTGAAATCGGCGACAAAAATTCATGTACTAAATATCCGTGCGCCATATGAAGTTCTATTACTTGAAAACCTGCATTGACACTTATTCCGGCAGCAGATTTAAATTGATTTATTATTTTTTTAATTTCTTCCTTATCTAATTCTTTCGGAAGAGGATAATCCGAAGCAAAAGGAATTGCACTTGGTGCAATAGTCTGCCATCCTCCATCTTTAACATCTACCCCCCCTTTACCTTTCCAGGGAGAGTATGTTGATGCTTTTCTTCCGGCATGTGCAAGTTGAATACCCGGAACTGATTTTTGAGCGCTTATAAAAGAAGTGATTCTCTTATAAGCATCGGCTTGCTCATCATTCCATATGCCGGCGTCATCAGGAGAAATCCTTCCTTCGGGAGATACTGCGGTTGCTTCCATTATTACCAATGCAGCCCCGCCGACTGCACGACTTCCAAGATGAACGAAATGCCAATCTGTCGGCATCCCGTTTTCACTTGAATACTGGCACATGGGCGAAACAGCAATTCTATTTTTAAATTCTATGTCTCTAATTTTTAAAGGTGAAAATAGTACACTCAATTTTATTCCTCATTTTATGATTAAAAAATTATCTGTCTTGAATTACTCTCTTTAACATCCAGTAAGGATAAACTCTGGGCGGTTCACTTAATGAATCAAGCTTACTTACCTCTTCCGGCGTCATTTCCCATTCTGATGTTTTTAAATTATCCTCCAACTGTTCTTTGGTTTTTGCACCTATAATTACCGATGAAACTCCCGGTTTCCTTAAAAGATAATTAAGAGCGGCTTGTGTAATTGTTGCATTATGATTTTTTGCTATCTTTTCCAACTCATCAACTATATCAAAACCTTTTTCTTCATCAAATTGTAAAAACTGATCTTGGGGATTTGTTCTTCTTGCATTTTCCGGCCGCTTTTTTCCTCTCCTGTACTTCCCAGTTAGAAATCCTCCTCCTAACGGGCTCCAAGGCAAAATACCTAATTTTTGATCAAGGCTGAGAGGGACTAATTCATTCTCAAGGTCGCGAGATATTAAAGAATAAAATGCCTGAAGAGTTACAAATCTTTCCAAATTTTGTTTATCGGAAATTGACAAAGCTTTCATTAATTGCCAGCCGGTATAATTTGAAGCACCGATATATCTCACTTTTCCGGCTCTAACAAGATCATCCAATGCTCTCAGAGTTTCCTCAAGCGAAGTATAGGGATCATAACTGTGAACCTGGTAAAGATCAATATAATCGGTTCCCAGTCTTTTTAAGCTTGCATTGCATCCTTCAGTAATATGATGTCTTGACAAACCAACATCGTTCGGGCCGCTGCCCGTCCTGCCTCTTACTTTTGTAGCCAAAATTATTTCTTTTCGTTTGTTTCCGAGCGCCTTACCCAGCATTTCTTCAGCTAAACCTTCGGAATAAACATCTGCTGTATCAAAAAAATTTACTCCGCCGTCCAGGGCGATTTTTATTAAAGTGTTTGCATCTTTTTGTTCAAGTTCACCGATATATTTCCAGTACCCTTTCCCGCCGAAAGTCATTGCACCGAAACAAATTTCCGAAACTTTAATCCCGGTATTACCCAGAAAACGCATTTTCATAACATCCTCCGATATCTTTATTAGTAAAATGATGTTTTTAAATTGGAACTTGCCGGATTTTTCCAATAAAAATTTGTTTAATATTTTCCCCTTAGTTAACCAAAGTAAAATTAAATAAGCTGCTTAAAATTAAATATATAGATATAAACCAAGTTGTAATTTGGGACAATATTTTTGATTCCGAATAATTAATAAATGAAGCAGCATAAGACGGCAGACTTGATGTATCATGCCTACGAAAACTATTTGATCGGAAGGCAGAGCATGTATATGCAATGGTAACCAAAGCAAAAATTAGATTCCCACATTCATGAGAATAACAAAACACGACATCAAAATTCATTTCTCGTAACTTCGGTTAATAATTTTTTAACGTAGCGGTAAACCGCTAAATAAACTTTCATCATTTGCTATTTGTTGCCTAATTACATTTTAGGATTCAAAAGTAAATTAAAATTATATCCGGTATATTGAATTTTAATAATGCAGAGTGATTTAGATTATTAAAGCATATGACTTTAGTAAATTAAAATTTTTAAATATTATGGCGCTTTTGTTGAATCATTTGGCATAATTTATTATTATATAAGCAGTTTCAAATAAATTTCTTCAAACATTAGGGGAGTAAATGCGGGATAAAGTTTTTATGCTATTAAAAAATAATTTCGATTTCTTGTTTGCCGTTATAATTCTGTGTATAACATTGCCGTTCATTCTTATTTTTTCATTAATTATTTTTATTCAAACTCAGGAATTTCCTTTATTTGTGCAGGAACGGGGACTAACACTGGATTCACATAGGTTTAAAATGTATAAACTTAAAACTATGAGAAGTCAGAAATCTAATATAAATTCATCTCGAAAAAATATTTTTTATAAAAATGAGCTTAATGAGTTTGTAACTCCTTTTGGAAAATTTTTAAGAAGAACCGGATTGGACGAACTGCCGCAGCTTCTAAATATTATAAAGGGAGAAATGAGCTTTGTAGGTCCTCGTCCCCTATCTATAAGCGACTTGCAAATTATGGAAGATTTTTTCCCGAAAGAATATAAAATTAGAAATGAAAATAAATTTAAGCCCGGTATTTCAGGGTACTGGCAGGTATTTCAGAACAGGGCTGAAGGAGTTAAAAATTTAATAGAACTGGAAAAGTATTATAGTAAAAATTACTCCTTCAAATTAGATATAAAAATTCTATTGTTAACTTTACCGATCGTTTTTATGGGAACACATTGCGACGCCATTTTACCTGCAAGAAAATCCGATAAATTCAATGCATCGGTTATAAAAAATATGAACGGGAGAGATTATAATATTGAATGCGTTTCTTAAACTGCATATCTATAATGAATTAAAATAATATAATTTTAATTATTAAAGTGAGGTTTTCGGAATACTTTAAAAATTTTTAAAACTAATTTCTTTTTTCAAATTACAAGGGAACAAGGGAGGCTAAATGGGAAAAAAACACATACTTTTTGTTTTGTTATCCGCACTTATTATTTTTTCTTCGACTACATACGGCCAAGTATTACTTGAAGAAAATTTCGATTATTCTGCAGGTGATTTGTTATCTGATCATGGCTGGACAGCTTATAGCAGTGCCGGGTCTAATTCAATTACCGTTAACAATGGCGGTCTAACATATGATGGATATGCAAGTTCTGATGTTGGAAATGCAGCACTTTTAGATAATAATGGCGAGGATGTTAATAAAGCATTTTCAAGCCAAACAACAGGTACAATATACTATTCTTTCTTATTTAATGTACAAAACGTAATTTCAGATTATTTTATCTATCTATATAGATCTTCAAGTAATTTTGCTGCTCGAGTTTATATATCTGGTTCAGATGCTACATTTAAACTTGGAATTTCAAATACTTCAACTGCACCAAGCACTTTTGGCAATACAATTCTTAATACAAATACAACCTATTTATGTATTGTAAAGTATGATGTATCCTCAAGCGGTGATGCTAGTCTTTGGGTATTTAGTTCAGGTGTCCCCGCCTCCGAGGCAATTGCTGGAACCCCGGAAGCGACTACTACGGGATCAGGACAGACAACAATAAATGCTATTGCACTTAGACAGTATAATAGTTCAGAAAATATAATTATTGATGGAATTCGAGTTGCAACAACTTGGTCAGGAGCGCCTCTTCCAGTGGAACTCACCTCTTTCACTGCAAGCATAACTAGTACAAATGTTAATCTAAAATGGAATACTGCAACAGAGGTTAATAATTTTGGTTTTGATATTCAGAGATCAGCTGTCAAAGGTCAACAATCAACAAAAAACTGGGATAAGATTGGATTTGTTCGAGGAAATGGTAACAGTAACTCTCCAAAGAATTATTCTTTCGTTGATGAAAATGTTAATTCAGGGAAATATTATTACAGGTTAAAACAAACAGACTTCGATGGAAAATTTGCATATTCAAAAATAATCGACGCAGACATTGCTAAGCCGGATGTTTATAGCTTGGGTCAGAATTATCCGAATCCATTTAATCCGGTAACCGCAATTAAGTATGAAATTCCTAAAGCTGGAAAGGTTAATCTGGTTGTATATGATATGCTGGGAAGAGAAGTAAAAGCACTGGTTAACGAATATCAGGAAGCAGGGAGATATGATGTTAAATTTAATGCAGACAGGCTTGCGAGCGGAACTTACTTTTATGAAATCCAAACAGGAAATTATATAGAAGTAAAAAAGATGATACTTTTAAAATAAATACTTCTGACCCATAATCCCCGTAATGACGAAGCCCCGAATATTTTGGGGCTTTGTTTTTAAAATAAAAATTAAGAAAAATTAAAAATTTATAGATTTATTCCGCTGTTATTTAAATAATTTATTTCTTTAATAATTTTGTATTTTATTATATTGTACATATAATTATTTTTTCAAATTAGTATTCAATAATAATTATCAGTGAGCATCTTTAGTTTATTGGTTAAAAATTAGAAGTAAGCCGTACAATAAAATATTTTTAAGAAGCTATAGAGGCAGCCGTGAATACAGTATATCCTAAACAATCAATAAATTCTAGCTATTCCGTTTTAGCAATTATTATATTTTTACTTTTATACTCTACCTTTGATTTTGCCCAGGATAGTAAAAAGATATATCAACCGCTGAATGGTTCCATATTGTTTTCTCTAGAAGGCAGCGCAACATTTAGTCAAACCGATTACCAAACTCCAAATATAGATTTTGCATGGCGGGGGTTGGGAGAATATTATTTTAATTTATATTCAAAATATTTTCTTGGTGCTAGGCTGACAGGAGGAACCGGTTATATTGCTGGAAAACAATTAAGTTACATCAGCCAAGGAATATCAAGTTCATTTCAGACATCTATATATTATGCCGGAATAGGCTTAGAATTCGGCTATCAGGTGGCTCCGCAAATATATCCTTATGTTTCAACAGGAGTAAATACACTTTTCTTTGATCCTAGATATTACAGTGGCGGCAGATTACCAAATAATGCAAAAAATCTTTATTCTAGACGAACAAATAGTGAATATATTGAATTAGGATGCAGATACTTTATTACCGATCAAATTGCTGTCAACTTAAGTCTTGACCAATACTTCGTTCCAACTGATTATCTGGATGATTTAAAAAGAGGATCTTCCAACGATACATATTCACAAGTAAATGTAGGTGTTTCAATTGTTTTATTCGGGGAAAAGGATTCTGACGGTGATGGTGTACCAGATGATGAAGACAGATGTCCAAATACTCCATGGGGTATAAAAGTAGATTCACACGGATGTCCGCTCGATGAAGATGGTGACGGAGTTCCGGATTACCTCGATAAATGCCCGAACACTCCGAAAGGAGTTAAAGTTGACGCAACCGGATGCCCTCTGGATAGTGATGGCGATGGAGTTCCGGATTATTTAGATAAATGTCCTAATACTCCAAGAGGAGTTAAGGTTGATGTTTTCGGATGTCCTTTAGACAGCGACGGTGATGGAGTTCCGGATTATTTGGATAAATGTCCGGATACACCTAAAGGAGTTAAAGTGGACGCAACAGGATGTCCTTTGGACAGTGATGGTGATGGAGTCCCCGACTATTTAGATAAATGTCCTAATACACCAAAAGGAGTTAAAGTTGATGCTACCGGGTGTCCGCTTGATAGTGATGGTGACGGAGTTCCGGATTACCTCGATAAATGCCCAAACACTCCTAAAGGTGTTAAGGTTGATGCGTCAGGTTGTCCTATAGTTCATGACAGTGATGGCGATGGAGTTCCTGATAATATTGACAAGTGCCCCAACACTCCGGCAGGAGTTACAGTTGACTCGACAGGATGTCCTTTGGATAGTGATCACGATGGTGTTCCCGATTATAAAGATAGATGCCCTAATACACCTAGAGGCGTTAAAGTTGATAGATACGGCTGTCCATTAGACAGTGATCACGATGGAGTACCGGATTATAGAGATAAATGCCCCAATACGCCAAGAGGTGTAAAAGTTGATGCTTATGGATGCCCGCTGCCTGCCGACAAGTATATACTCAAATCAGAAACTTATTTCGGGACAGGCTCGGCAACTTTATTACCTTCAGCAACATCAAATTTGAATGACATTGTTGAAAAAATGAAAGAAGATCCTACTTCCAGATGGCGGATTGAAGGTTACACTGATTATGAAAATCCATCATCTTTTAACCAAACATTAGCATTTAACAGAGCTAATGCAGTCTATTTATATTTTGTGAGAAAAGGATTAGATAAAAATAGATTTGATATAATCGGAACCGGCGGTTATTATAAGATGAGCAGCGAATCTAAAATTCTGAATAAAAATAATAATGTTGGTGTGGTTATTACAAAAATAAAATAATGTAAAAATTTTTAGGATTATTCATTTACAAAAATATCTTAATAATTTTTCAAAAATAAAGGTAAATTATTTCACGACTCATATAGCGCATTTTAAATTGAAATGAATCAACTTTTGGTGACATTCGGATAAAATTGATATTAATATCATTTCTTTTTCGAATTTTTCTTTAAAGTACTCTTTCCGAACAGATTTTCTATCTTTCCTAATAATATCGGACCAAAATCCGATTTTGATAAAAAGTCATTTGCTCCTGCTAAAAGAGCCCTTTTGCGGTATTCCGAACTCTTTTCTATGGTTAGTATAATAATTTTAATATTTTTATTATCCTCCCGTATTTTTTTTGTAGTTTCCAACCCATTTAAACCTTTCATGGAAATATCCATAATAATTAAGTTAGGCTCGAAATTATCCAGCTTTTGAAGAGCATCTTCCCCTGACTCAGCCCATGTTAATAGTTCAAAATTAAGAGAAGAATTTAAATAACGTACAGCCGAGTTTATAAATTTTATGTTATCATCGACTAAGAGAATTTTCAGCTTTTCCATATTCTTTCTTAAAATATTTTACTTCTTTATTAACTTCGATTCAAATCTAGGCTATTTACTTGCGATTGACAATCAGGGAATACCTTAGATTTAAATATAAAAGCCCTGATATTTGCACATTTATCACTCCTTAAGAGAGGAAAACATATTAAAAACTTATCTAAGTTATAAGCGGTTAATTTTCAAATAATATAATTTTAACTCACTAATAATTATCTTTATATGCAAAATAAATACAAACGTAAATACATTTCGATAGTGCAATAAGGTCAATTTGCGGTTGAATTTGTGCTACAATTGTCGGATACGTCTACAGCATTAATTGTCAGAACTAAGGAAGGAATTATTATATAAATTTAGCCTTTGCTTGTCAATTTAGCATACTTTTCCAGTATACTAATCATAAACTTATTTAGAGCCTGCCATAGGCTTGTTATATACTTGTTATAGGCCGGGCAGAATTATCTTCTTTATTAAAAGAGTTGGAATAAGAGTGTGAAATAATGACAGACGTTTCCTTAGTTATTCACGAGCAACTGAAAATGTGGAAAAAGTTTAGCTTTATGCGATGAGCCGGCTTCCTAGAGGTTAGCCTTTAGCGTCAAGCTAAATGGAAAAACATATTATAAAAATCATATCTGTCCAAAATAAATAACAATAAGCTAATAAAAATAAAATTAAATAAGTCTGGTTATA
This sequence comes from Ignavibacteriaceae bacterium, assembly GCA_046705645.1. Taxonomy (GTDB): domain Bacteria; phylum Bacteroidota; class Ignavibacteria; order Ignavibacteriales; family Ignavibacteriaceae; genus FEN-1297. Next base: position 25,684 of record JBJKQE010000138.1, read on the forward strand.
TAATATCTTCTTACCCTTTCTTTTAATCATAGTCTTTCTCTATTTTTAAATGGATTAAGAGCAAGTTTAAGATTACGATTAAGATTTTTGGTAAGATTATTTAATAATGTTTTAATGTCATCCCTACGGGATTTTCAGTTTGTCTGTTTATTATTTTTTTAGAATAATTTCACGCCTTCGGCGCTTGGTATAAATTCCTTAAAGGCTGAAATTTTTACAATTGGTCATGTTACACAATAGCTTCTTACCCTTTCTCTTAATCATGGTCTTTCTTTATTGTCAAACGGATTAAGAGCAAGATTACGATTATGATTAAGATTTTATGTAAGGTGATTAATTAAATGTAAGGCAATATAGTTTTAATCCCGACGGGATGAAATTATTCTTATATGGATTTGTAATGTTTTCTAGCTATTTACGAAATAAAGATTATAGACGGTATCTAATTTCTTTCTAAAAAATTACTGCTGAGATATAATTCCTTCTCTTATAGCATACCGGACAAGCCCGGGTATATCATGAATATTAAGCCTCTCCATAATTTGGGATCTGTGAGTCTCAATTGTTTTAATACTTATATGAAGCTTATTAGCAATTTCTTTCGTGGAATTTCCTTCAGCTATTAATTGTAAAATTTCCCTCTGCCGTGAAGTTAATCTTGCAAATATATTATCATTATCATGTTGTTCAGGTAAGCCTTCACTAATACGTCTTAAATAATCTGTTACTAAATTTTTTGAAATGGAAGGGCTAAGATAAACTTCTCCCTTGACAACTGCATTTATAGCAAGTTCCAATTCTGTCGGGGCAGAATCTTTTAATAAATATCCCGAAGCACCAGCTTTTAAAGCTTGAATTACGTATTCTTCATTTGCATACATAGAAAGAATTATAATTGAAATGCTGATGTTCTCCTTATTAATTTGTTCTGTTACATCCAAACCATTTAACTCCGACATAGCTATATCAAGAAGTACGATATCCGGTTGTAATTCCTTTATAAGTTGTAATGCTTCCCTTCCGTTGGAAGCTTCTGCAATTACTTCAACTCCCCTTATATTTTGAAGTAACTGCCTAATTCCCGCTCTAATTAAAGTATGATCATCAGCAATTATAACTTTTATTGCTCTCATATTATTTTCTAATTTTTATCAATTAAATTATCAGCAGGATTTAATGGTAAAATGGCATAAACCTTTGTTCCCTTTTTAGGAGTAGAATAAATATCCAGCCATCCTCCGACGAGTTCTGCTCTTTCCTGCATTCCTAGAACTCCTATACTTTGTCCGCTTATTGCTTTCTTTCTAGCTGATGTAACATCATAACCTATTCCGTCATCAATTATCCAAAGATGAAGGTCGTCTGATTTCTTCGTAATCTCAACAGTAAAAGACCCGGCATCTGCGTGCCTGATTATATTTGTTATTGCTTCCTGAACAATCCTGTAGCATGTAATTTGCAGTTCCGGAGATAAAGTTTCTTCTATCTGTTTTGTAATTACCTTTCCTTTAATCCCGGATCTTTGCGATTGCCTATCAACATACCATCTAATAGCCGGAAGCAATCCCAAATCATCTAATATGGAAGGACGTAACTTAAGTGATAATTCTCTTACTTCATTTAGTGATTCTTCAACCAATTGTATACTGTCTTTTAGCCGGGTTAGAATTCTGGTTGATTTTGTATTCTGCATAATGTTCAACATATCGATTTTTATTGCAGTAAGCGACTGCCCAATTTCATCATGAAGTTCTCTGGCAATATTTCTACGTTCTAATTCCTGAACCTTGATTAAACTTCTGGAAAGTGTTTTCATTAAATTTTGAGCTTCAACTAATCGATCAAGCAGCCTTTCTTGTTTCTCCTCGGCAATTTTTCTTTCCGTAATGTCGCTAAAAATAACAGCTGCAGCCGTAACCTTGTTATTAAATCTGACTGGTATACCGACGCTTTTTATTATTCTTTCGTGCTTCGTTTTCGGATCCATAAATGTATATTCGCATATAATATTCTTGCCCTCTAATGCCTGTATGTATACATTATCATTATCAGATACAAAATTTCCGGTTTTAAGGTTACGCATTTTTAATTTTGAGGGTAGATATCCAATTTGAGAACTAAATTCTTCCAAACCGGCAAAACCGAACATATCTAATAATTTTCTATTTACTTTGAATATTTTATTTTTATTACCGTAAAAAATTGCGTCCGGAATATTTTCAAAAATGACATCCAGTTCATATGAATATTGTATAATATTTTCAGTGGTTTTAATTGAAGCATCCAAACTTTTGAAATTATTTAATTTCTCAAATGAATTTTCATTAGGCATTGAATTATCTTCATAATATTTATTTTTATATCTATTTACAAAAGTATTACTTTTTAACCGAAATATTATAGATAAATTGGATTTAATTAAGATTATTTAATTTATAAGAAATTAGAAAAAGAATAAAATCATACAAATAATGAAAAGAATTCCAATAATTATTGTTTAATAAACAATAATTTTCAGTAAATAAAAAATTAATTTATTCGATTTTAGGTTTGATATTAATGAAAAGCATTATTGAAAATATTCTGATTAAATTCTACGTGTAAAGTGGGAAAGGATACATACAATTAAATTAAAGATATATAGTTTCCATAAATAGGAAATTATATTTCCGGATGTAGAAAAAATTATATGATAATTTGATGGAGGACATATTTTTTAGAATAAAATAGTCTTATCTTGAGTTTGAAATTTTGTGGTTTTTAAAAAATTGTTCTTAAAAATTCATGATTAATAAATTCCATACTGTAGGTTTCTAAGAAGTTGTACAATTATGTTTATAAACTTAATATTTAATTTGAATCTAAGAACTAAACTTAGGAGATAAAAAAATAATTTAATAACAGATAACTAAAAAGTATTTATCTATTTAAATTAATATTTTCTCAATAAAATTTAAGCTTAACTATTATATCTATTTCGTTGATAAGGTTGATGTATTCAACTCAACAGTAAAAATGAATCGACGGCACACTTCTTCCTGCACATGTCTGATATTCATTTCATTTAGTAGATCGGATTAATATTAATTCTGAAAGAAGGATAATTGATCGACTACTGTTAAGTACCCCTAGTAACTTTAAGAATAGCAGAATACTTTATGATTGGAACTATGAGAATGAAAAGAATTTATTACGTTATTATAATATTTTTAGGAACTTTTATTAGTTTGAAAGCTCAGACAATTGACGGTTTTTTAAAGGTAGTTGAAAATACAAGCACCACTTATGCAGTTAAATTACAAATTAGACTAGAAAGCGGATCGGCTATTTTAAGCATTGCAACTATTCGATTTAATTACGATACTACTCGCCTTTCTTTTCCAACAAAACCAGTTCTTAATAAAGATTATGAAATATATAATTTTAACAGCCCAACATATTCGGCCACTGTAACACATCCATCTTCAGCAATAATCTCTGTAAATCTTTTCTCTATGTCTGGCAATACAATTACAACTGATACTGTAGATGTAACTACAATTAGTTTCAAAAAATTAGCATCTTTTGATTCAGCCACAATTTACCCGGTAATGGTTCAAATATTCAGTCCGTCAAATAGTACACAATGGGCAATAGGTACGTGGAAAGATTACCATCCAACTGCGATAAAGAATATTCCAAATGTACCTGAAAAATTTCAATTAATGCAGAATTATCCTAATCCGTTTAATCCATCAACTACAATTGAATATCAAATTTCATCAAACAGTTTAGTAACTTTGAAGATATATAATGTACTTGGACAGGAGGTAGCTACGCTTGTCGATAAAATGGAGAGCCCTGGAAATTATTCGGTCAGATTTAATGCGGATAAACTTGCCAGCGGGACATATTTTTATCGCCTCCAAACTGGTGAATTTGCACAAACTAAAAAGATGCTTTTAATAAAATAGCATCAAATCATACTAAATTTAAAAACAAAATTTAGAATCAATTTATAATTAGGCAACCGGTTCCGACAAATTGATAAACTGTTCCAGAAATACTAAAGATATTATATAAATTTATTAAAGTGAAAATTTTAGAAGTTCAGTCTTATCGATCTTCCCTGTTGAAGTTTTAGGTAGTGAAGGACAAAATTCTATTTCATCAGGGATCATGTACTGAGGTAGCTTTTTACCGAGATACATTCTCAATTCAGTTAAATCCAGTTCTTTTCCATCATGGCCGACAATAAATGATTTGATACGATGGCCAATTATATCATCGGGTATTGCAATTACAGCAGCTTCCTTAATATCTGAATTGTTATATAAAGCAGTTTCTATTTCGCCAATTTCAATTCTATATCCCCTGCTTTTAATCATATGGTCTTTTCGTCCTTTATAAAGAAAATTTCCAGTACTATCCAGCGCTACAATATCTCCGGTACGATAAGCCTTTTCAGAGTAGTTTTTTTGCAGAGGATTCCATACAAAATTTTTAGCTGTTTTTTCAGAATCATTCCAATACCCTTGTGCAACGCAAGATCCTCTTGCATATAATTCTCCTTCAATTCCCGGTTTAGTTATTAACGTACCGTCATCGGTTAAAGCGAATACTTCCATATTCGCACACGTTTTACCAATGGGTATAGAACTTTCTTGCTCAGGCGGAATTACATTAACTTTATAATAAGTTATTACGTTAGTTTCCGTAGGCCCGTATAAATTGTAATATTCCGGATGTGGAAGAGTTTTCATAAATTCACGCAAATACTTGGTAGGAAATACTTCACCGGCAAATAATAATAATCTTAGGTTCTCAAATTTATATCTACTTAGATCTCCATGAAGCAGCATCATTGTAAGAATTGAAGGGACAGAATACCAAATAGAAATTTTATTCTCAGATATCCAGTCCACAAGCTTTCTTGGAAAGGTAGAGGTGGTTTCCGGAACAAGTACTAGCGTTGCGCCGGCTTGAAATGCACCGAATATATCCAGAATAGAAAGATCAAAGTGCAAAGGTGCATGGCTGGAAAGCCTATCATACGAATTTATTTTAAAAACCGATTGAACCCACCTAACAAATGTTAAAGAATTCAGATGTGAAATCATTACACCTTTAGGTACACCTGTTGAACCGGAAGTGTAAATAATGTAAGCAAGATCATTTTCCGTCATTACTGGTTTTAAGTATTCAGTATTTATCAAACTTGTAACCTTTTCCCAAGATATTATATTTGAATGATCATTTTTTTCTGCCTTAAAAGAGTTATCGGTTATTATTATAGTCCTAAGTGGACTTCCTTCAGATATTATTTGAACAACCGAATTCAATTTATCAGATGATGTTAAGATACATTCTATTCCGCAATTTTTAATAATGTAAGAAATCCGCTCAAGAGGTGCTTTTGGATCTATAGGAACATATACTGCCCCGGCTTTTAAAATACCGAAAATACTTATAATGGAAGGAATAGATTTGTTAATATAAATTCCTACTCGATCACCTTTCTTTATTCCTGAATTTATTAATGTTGCAGCTAAATTATCCGTTAATTGATTTATTTCTCCGTAGGAAACGCTGTTTCCCTTATAAACAACAGCGGTATGATTAGGAAATCTTTCAGCTGAATCTGTTAAAAGTTGATGTAATAAATACTCCAATTATCTATCCTTATAAAATTTAAATTAAAAATATTAATAATTAAATTCTTTCCGTCAAAATATAATCTATTATAAACCGAGCTGTTGCGCAATAATATTTCTTTGTATTTCAGATGTACCTGCAAAAAGAGTACTTCCCACGGAATCTCTCAAATCTCTCTCAAGTTCAAATTCTGTTGTGTATCCATAACCCCCGTGCACTTGAACTGCATCCAGGCATGATTTTACCCATGCTTCACTTAAATATAATTTTGTCATAGCAGAATCTAGCGGTGCAGAACCGAATTTCTCTTTCGTCCAAACGCTTCGATATAAAATCAACCTAGCTGTTTCAAGCCTGATTTTCATGTCGACAATCTTATTCGAAACAGATTGGAACTTCCCTATAGATTGTTTAAATTGTTTTCGTTCATTAGCATATTTTATAGTATTCTCCAGCTGCCTCTCTAGACTGCCGATATAAGTTGCAAGGATACAACTTCTCTCCCACTCCATAGAATCTTTAAATATTGCAACGCCGTTTCCTTCTTTCCCTAGCCTATTCTCAATTGGCACCTTACAATTATCAAAAAATAATTCACACCAAGGATTAGTTTTTAAACCCATTTTAGGAATATTATTTCCAACTTGAAAACCAGGAAAATCTTTTTCTACTAAAAATGCAGTAACTCCCATAAAACCAAGCTTTTTATTAACAGTTGCAAATACAATAAAAAGATCCGCAACCGGTCCATTTGTTACAAAAGTTTTAGAGCCATTTAAAATATAGTAATCACCATTTTTCTCGGCTGTTGTACTTATGCTGTAAGCATCAGAACCGGATTGAGGTTCAGTCATAGAAATTGAACCTATGTTTTCTCCGTTGATAAGTTTGGGAAGATATTTGTTTTTTTGTTGTTCGGTACCATAGTCTAGTATTGGCATTTGAACATCCCAAATATGTGCACTTAAACCAAACAACAAGCCGTTATCTCGGCAGCCATATCCCAAAGCTTCCATTGCATAGACAGAGGATAAAATACTGTCTCCTCTGCCACCGTATTTTTCAGGTATGGGAAGACCTAAAATTCCAAAATCGGCACATTTTTTCCATTGGTTAAGAGGAAATTTACTTTCCATATCTCTTTCTATTAAATCATCGTTAAGTTGTTTCCGAGCAAATTCTATTACGGATTTTCTCAACATTATTTGATCTTCCGACCAGGAAAAATCCATTTTACACCTTTAATTAATTTAATTATTAAAATTACTGATTCTAAAAGCATTAGTTTCATTCTAAAAAAGTTAATCCGAAATGAAGTCTCATATATTGTTCAAGTTTCATTTTTTCGGGATGTGTTGAATTATCCGTGGTTAAATCACATAAATTAAAATACATGCCGTTTCTCTTTTTACCACGTTCAGTATATAAAGCTATATCGCCTTCATCATCAACACAAACTGATAATTCTTTTCTTTTTTGATTAATTAACAATACTCCGTTATTTAACTTCCAATTTGTTTTATTATACTCGTTAGACCATTCACAATATTTTGAAAGAATCTCCATAGCAAAATTCTTAACCTTTTCAGCACTGAAGGCTTTACGTAAAAGCGGAATTTTTGTCAGCTTAGCAGGATCACCCATAACCATTTTATTTGGTTCAATATTTTCAATTATTACAGTGCCTGGGAGGATTACCGATCCTTTTCCTATTGTAACTCCCGGGCCTATCTTGCAGTTCATTTGAATCCATACTTTTTCTTTAATTACTATAGGAGAAAATATTGCATGATAACCTTCTGTAACAGGTAAAAAAGAACCATGTGTATATAAATAACATCCAGGCCCATTTCCGGAATAATATTCAAAAGTAACAGACCGGTCACAACTGATCATAGTTCTTGCACCTATAATACAAGCATCTTTTATAATTAAATCATCCTTACCATTAACTAAAGTAAAAAAACCTATTGAGCTTTTCCTTCCCAGCTCAAGTGTTCGAGCGTTAATACAGCTGCCTAGTTTTATTATAGCATAATCTTTAATTATTAAATTGTCAACAAATAATAGAACACCTGGATGAATGGAAACATGTTTACCAATTGATCCCCCGGCTAACCTATGTATCCAGATATTAAATGGCTGCGGAAAAAGAATAGCAAAAAGACGTAAAAGTTTTTTCATTACTTTATTTTATTTGATAATAATTAAAATTTTTTCAACTCCATGTTTATAATGTAATAACAATCTATAGTAAAAAGTGCTTTCTAAGGATCATCCGGAACTAATTAATAGTTTTTTTCTTTTCAACATATGAAGAAATTGCGTTGATTGTTTCGAAATTCTCCGGAATAACATCTTGATCTTCAACGGTTACATCAAGCCGGTCACTTAAAAAAGACAAAATTTTTACAATTCCGAGAGAATCTATAATTCCCGCCTCTAATAATGAATCGTCGTAACCGATATTAGATCTTGCAGAATCCGTAAGAATATCTTTTATGATAAAATTCCTTATTAACTCAGCAGTATTCATATTACTTTCTCCTCAAAAATTACCTAATTGTTTGATAAAAATTAAAAACTAATATATGCGAATAAAAAATATAATAAGATCCGGTTCTGGTATTTTAAGAAAACGGAAGGACAACTATTATGCCACCAAATAATAAAAAAAACCCGCTATTTCTATTAAGTTTCAATATTAAAATCTCAAAATATTTCAAATAATTTTTTTTGTATCGTATTGGGAACCAAGAGAACATTTCACGACAACAATTGTAAAATATAATAAATTTCTGAAATTTTTGGAAGAAATTAGATTATAAAATTTTTTCTCAAACTACCATGTAAATAATCAAAACCGAAGTAGAATACTATAGTATTAGGAATTTTTTTTTACATGTTTATATTTAAAATTACTCAATCAGTAATTTTAAGAATTTATTATAATCTCTGCTATCGTCTATGTAAAAATATA